>CAZMEH010000386.1:0-1743 GCA_964564885.1 uncultured Saprospiraceae bacterium
AATGATTTTTTTAAAAATAAAAATATTCTGACGCATCGAAAAGGTAATAATATTTGGGTAAAATCAAAGCATTGGGACGAAAGAAAACCAACGATTTTGCTCAATTCGCATCATGACACGGTGAAACCTGCGAAAGGTTATACTCGAAATCCATTTGAACCAACAATTGAAAACGGTGTGCTGTATGGTTTGGGAAGTAATGACGCTGGCGGTCCATTAGTGGCTTTAATGACTACTTTTATTCATTTTTATGATAGAAATGATTTGTCATTTAACTTGATAATGGCAGCAACAGCAGAGGAGGAAGTCTCTGGTAAAAATGGTATTGCAAGTATTTTAAATGATTTAGGAAAACTGGATTTGGGTATTATTGGCGAGCCAACCCAAATGAGAATGGCGATTGCTGAAAAAGGTCTAATGGTCATTGATGGTTATGCCAAAGGTCAATCTGGACACGCAGCAAGAGAGGAAGGAATTAATGCTTTGTATATTGCTTTGGAAGATATTCAATGGATAAAAAATTATGATTGGGATAAGGTTTCTGACATGCTCGGCAAGACAAAATCAACGGTGACGCAAGTCAATGCAGGAACACAGCACAATGTAGTTCCAGATAATTGTCAGTTTGTAATTGATGTGCGAACGAATGAGCATTATAGCAATGAAGTAGCATTTGAAATTTTACAATCAAATACAAAATCAGCACTGAAAGCGCGTTCTTTTCGATTAAATTCTTCTGGTATTTCGCTACAACATCCGATTGTAAAAAAAGGCTTAGCAATGAATTTGCCTTATTATGGTTCGCCAACTTTGTCTGATCAAGCATTGATAAATGGCATTCCAACGATTAAAATCGGCTGTGGAAAATCAGAACGTTCGCACACAGCGGATGAATTTATTTTGGTTTCAGAAATTGAAAAAGGAATTGAGATTTATATAAAATTATTGGAAGGACTTATTTTATAGAAAACTAGAGTCGAATGCTTTGAAAGCTTCCAACTCTTAGAACAATACGTTATGAAACTTTGGCAGAAAGATTTTAAGATAGAAAAAACAATTGAAGACTTTACGGTTGGTAAAGATAGAGAACTGGATTTATGGCTGGCAAAGTACGATATTCAAGGTACTTTGGCGCATATCAAAATGCTGGAAAGTATTAATTTATTGGAAGGTGAAGAGTTAAAGGTTTTAGAAAAAGCTTTACTAGAAATTTATAAAACAGCTGAAAATGGTGAGTTTGTCATTGAAGAAGGCATGGAAGATGTGCATTCGCAAGTCGAATATATGTTGACCAAACAACTCGGTGATATTGGCAAAAAAGTCCACAGCGGACGTTCTCGAAATGACCAAGTGTTAGTTGATTTGCGTTTGTTTGTTCGTGCAGAAATTCGAGAATTGACAGGATTAACGAAAGAACTTTTTGATACATTGATTGCGTTGAGCGAGAAATACAAGGACGTTTTGATGCCAGGTTATACGCATACGCAAATTGCTATGGTTTCTTCTTTTGGGCTTTGGTTTGGCGCATACGCTGAAAGTTTAGTAGATGATTTGACGTTATTACAATCAGTTTATAAGATTAATAATCAAAATCCATTGGGTTCTGCGGCTGGTTTTGGAAGTTCATTTCCATTGAATAGAACCATGACAACGGAGCTTTTAGGCTTTGATGATTTGAATTACAATGTTGTTCATGCACAATTAGGAAGAGGAAAAACAGAGCGATTTTTGTCTTATTCGATG
>CAZMEH010000387.1:0-2740 GCA_964564885.1 uncultured Saprospiraceae bacterium
TGAGTTTTTAAACAAGTTCAGGGATTATTCATAAGATTTATAGCAATAATTAAAAAAGCTTCTAAGAAGCCGTAAAGCAAATCCTGTTAATCTTGTCTAATTATTCCGAATGAAGGCAAACTTTGGATTGAAATGACTTGGATGATACGATTGCATTCTCAAAGAATTGAATTACTTTTTTCAAATTAATATCATAAAATACCACTCTGTTCTGTTCTTAGTTCTTTAGCTCATAAAAATTGCTATTTTTATATTTTACAGCAAAAACAGACTCCTGTATTGAAGACTTGAGATTTGCTGAATTTTTAAAAATAGTAAGTCTACTACACATAATTAACTTTATCTAACAAATATGAAACACATCTCGCTTCTTATAATAGGTGTAATCCTAATTATTTTTTTTGAACAAACACAAGCGCAAACCTCAGAATTTAAATATCAAGGATTGCTCTGGGAAATTTCTGGAAATGACCTTGAGAAACCGTCTTTCTTATACGGAACGATGCATGTTAGCCGTAAAATTGCTTTTAATTTAGATGATATTTTCTTTGAATCGCTTCAAAAAGCGGACATGGTTGCGGTCGAGTCAATGCCAGATAATTGGTTAGATCACTTGTTTGAAGATGGTCGAGTAGGTTATGGAAATAGTATGACAGGTCAAAGTAGCGGTTATGGATTTTCTAATAAAGATTTCTATTCTGCTGCTTTTCAAATGAATTTTCCGAGTAAAATGGATATTGCTCGCAGTATGTTTGGACAATATCAATTGATAAACGGATTGCTATATAGAAGTGAAGGGAAGGCTGATTTCGAAGAAGACACTTACCTTGACATGTTCATTTATCAAGCAGGAAAACGTTTTAATAAGCCAACTTATAGTTTAGAAGATTATAAAGAATCGAGAGATTTGGTCGAACAGGCGTTTAAAGATGCTCGAAAAAAGGAAGTTGATAAATGGTTAGAAGATATGATAGAAAAGAAAAATATCAGAACTTTTGATATTCTTCAAGATGCTTATCGTGACCGTAATATTGGTTTGATTGACTCGATGAATCGGGCACTTTATTCTAATAATTACATGGAGCACATGCTTTTCAAACGAAATGAAAACATGGTGGATTCTATGGAAACATTGATGAGAACAGGTAGTTTGTTCGCTGGTGTTGGCGCTGCTCACTTGCCAGGCGACGATGGGATGATTGATATGTTGCGCAAAAGAGGTTACACACTTCGACCGCTTTATTCAGGTCAAACGGGAAAAGGAAAAGCCATTAAATCTAAGTTTGAAGAGAAATCTATTGAACGAGAATACACAACTCAGACGACAGAGGACGGTTTTATTACCTTGGATATGCCAAATAAGCTGTACGAAATGTATTCTGATGGCGGAAGTATTAGCATTTCGCCAGATTACGATAATGGTGCTTATGTAACGATTACTAGGCTTTATACTTATAATTTGTTGCGTACACCGTCGGAGCAGTTGAATGAAAAGGATTTAGAAAAAATATTGTTTGAATTTATCCCAGGTGAAATCCTTTCAAAAGAGGTGATTGAAGAACCTTACCCAGGTTTTGATATTAAAAATATTACCAAAACAGGAAATCATCAACGATATAAATTCTTTGTTACGCCACTTGAAATTATCATTTTTAAAATGGATGGTAAGAAAGATTTTACAAAAAAAGAAAGTGATAAAATATTTCCAACGATAAAGTTTGCTTCCGAAAAAACGGAAAAACAAACGGTAACGTCGCACTATGAAGGTTTTGAATTAGAAACACCGAATTATACGATTGTTAATAATACAAAATACAGAGGAAAGCGATTTGTACAAGGTTATGATACGGAAACAAAGGATTTTGTATTCTTGGTGGAAACCAACTTGAATGACATAAATTACATTGAAGAAGATTCGTTTGAGTTGCACTATATCATGGAGCAGTTTTGCGAAAACATGGAAACGGAGCTAGATAGCGCGGCTGGTGAATATGTGGTTAAAAATAATATTCCTGCTTACTATTCTTATACGATTTTAGATTCTATCCAAAATACAAAACTGAATCTTTCTACTCAATTGATTGGTGAACGATTTTACTTGTTAGGTTATCTTGGTGATAAAAGGAACGCCAAAAATTATTTTGATAATGTGAAAATAACTTCATTCAACGAGTATGAAAAAAAGTTTGAAGCGCAACAAGATACAAATCTGTTTTACATGGTTCATGCACCCGAAAAAAATCCAATGGCGGATTATGGAGGTGCGCCATTCTATCGACAAAAGAAGGACGATAAAACGCATGAAGGTTATTCTAAAAGCCAAGTTTACGGTATAAATTCAAATGAGCAGGTTACTATTCAGTTTGAAAAGTTTCATGATTGGGTCGTTTATGATAATATTGATAGTCTTTGGGAGCAGAAAAAGGTACATATTGAAAAACTAGGTTTTGAATTGACGGACGAAAGTGTTTACAAAGAGGATAGTGTCTATTTTTATGAAGGTTTGGCGACTAGGGAAAAGAGTCGACGAGCGGTTAAATTTAAATATATTCAAAAAAATGGCTCGCTTTATTTACTAAAAACATTGATTCATCAAGGTTTGCCATTGAGTCCATTTATTGATACATTTTACCAAACATTTACGCCATTAGATACCGCAATTGGAATTAGTCCGCTGGCTAATAAAAGTGAATTGTTCTTAAATGCTATTGAAAATCAAGATTCTATTTTACTAACATCT
>CAZMEH010000388.1:0-4013 GCA_964564885.1 uncultured Saprospiraceae bacterium
AATTTCTTTTGACTTGATCGCTTTCCAATGTTCATTTTTAATATTCTGAATCATTTTATAAGCTTTCATCAATTCAGCAATACTTGACGCAGGATTGTGATGTTGAAATTCAGAATCAATTTTGCTCACCAATACTCCAATCGGCGCACCTTTTTTAACTCTTGTCCAACTCGTATTGATACCATCAAAAATATCATCCGTTGGGCGTTCGCCTTTCAAAAACTGTAAATATTCTTGCTGAGAACCACGGACACCTGTCGAGCCAAAACCTTGACATTTGTGCATACTACGGCTTTCCGCTGCGATTTCGTTGTTTGATTTTCCTTTCATCGGATAATAAACACCAACATCAACGCTCAACATATCTTTTTTGGATGCTTTATTAAAGTTCTCACGGCTTCCATAAAACCACCATGAAGTGTTGAAAAACAACCGAGTCGGTTGCCAAGTATCAACATATTCTAATTGTTCTGGAAAAACAGTTTTGTCACCAACCATGTCAAACACTTTGTGCGATAAAACCGCCGAAGTCGTGTGATGTCCGTGCGTTTTACGATTCGTATCATGCGAAAAACGGTTGATAATTACATCTGGCTGAAACTTACGAATTGCCCAAACGACATCCGCTATCACTTCATCTTCTTCCCAAATTTTCAACGTTTCGGTCGAAGTTTTTGAATAACCGAAGTCATTCGCACGAGTAAACATCTGCTGTCCACCGTCAACACTACGAGCCATCAATAACTCTTGTGTTCTAATCACACCGAGTGATTCTCTGATTTCTTTACCAATCAAATTTTGACCACCATCGCCTCTTGTCAAAGACAAATAAGCCGTGTTCATTTTTCGCTCGTTTGCCATATAGGCAATCATTCGAGTGTTTTCGTCGTCTGGATGCGCTGCTACGTACAACACAGAACCAAGCACATTTAGCTTTTTAATCGCATCATGAATATCCGAAGAAGTCCATTGTTTTGGCGCTTGTGCGTTCAGTGTGCTTGATACTAGTAAGCAAATCGCTAGTATAGAATAGGTCCAACGTTGCATTTAGATATAATTTTTTTGTTTGAGGAGTCCGGTGAGAAGAGTCAGATATCAGAAAAATTATTGTAATATTAGTTCTTGTGAAACGTCAGACATTTACAAAACCTACGATATGCATACAGAATATCAATACTCATGAACTCATGTTACGCAGAGTTAGCTTCATCTTTTTCCAGCTAAAAAGAAGCAAAAGCCGTCAAATTCTGCCTTCGCTCATTATTTTTTGCTATTTGCTGAACTGCGAAGCGCAGTTAGGCGATTTTCGGTAAAACCGAAAAACAGCTAAAAAGAATGGCTACGGCTACTTTTGACAAATTTCAAATACCGATTACGCTAGCTACTTTTAATTTTTTGCATAACATCATCAAAATAAAATAATACGATACTTCTAAAGTCATCAAAAATGATTAACATACCTCAGTGAGGTCGTATTATATTATCTTTTAGTGCGCTAATACTTTTGCGTATGCCGTAAATTTACAAAGCATCTAACATTTAGCTAGATTATTATTAAACAAAAAAAGTTCTGACACCTGACTTCTCTCACCTGACACCTTAAAATAATAAAGCATGAAATTAAGTAAATTTATTGTTGAATAAATAAAACCGTAGTTTTGTTAGGTCATAGAACTACTTTTTTGTCAAAAATTAGATAAAACGAATGTATTTATTTTACGATACCGAAACTACAGGAATGCCTAAAAATTGGAAAGCACCGCTTTCTGATACCAATAATTGGCCTAGGATGGTGCAGATTGCTTGGATGTTATTCGATGAAAAAGGCAATGAAATTCAAGAAGCAGAATATATTATCAAGCCAGAAGGTTATACGATACCTTATAACGTAGTACGTATTCATGGTATTTCTACTGAAATAGCCAAATCGCAAGGCGTTGATTTGAAGTTTGTGTTAGAAGAGTTTTCTAAAAGCGTTCGACAAGCACAGATTATTATTGCTCATAATATTAGTTTTGATGAAAAAATAGTTGGCGCAGAGTTTATTCGGAAGCAAATGGATGATGTCTTTTTCATGAAACAATCTTTTTGTACCATGAAAAACACGACTGATGTTTGTAAGCTTCCTGGTAAATATGGTTACAAATGGCCAACCTTGAATGAGTTACACATGCACCTTTTTGATGAAAGCTTTGAAAACCAACACAATGCACTGGCTGATATTCAAGCAACTGCTAGATGTTTTTGGGCAATGAAAGAACGTAATTTATTGTAAAAGTAGAGTGCTCTAATTATACAATTAATTTTTTTCTTTAAACAGGAAAACACTACCTGCTATATTCATATAAAGAATGCTATTCTCTTTAAAAACTTGAACTACATCATCAATATATGGTAGCTTTTTGGTGTACGTTTCTTTGGTTTTTAAATGGTAAAAATGCAATTGATGATTATTGAAATAAGATAACTCGTTGCCTTTAATATGAATTTTATAAACGCTTTTAATATCTATTTTTTTCAAATATTGTCCGTACAAATCAAATACTAAGATGCCTTTATCATTATCATATAAATAGATATTATTGTTTTCCAGAATGATTTGAGTAGGTGTTAATTCAAAGCCTAAAACCTGACTCAAATCATTGGAAGCCACTATTATCTCACCCTGTTGACCAATTCGTTTCAGTTGATTTGTCCATTCATCGTAGAGCCAAAGCCCGTTATCGGGCGTAGAAATCACTTCGTTCACTTGATGAAATCCGTAATTAATCAAATCATAAATATAAAGTTCGGACAATGTCCTATCCAACACCACAATTGTTAAATATTCATCATAATAAACTAAAACCCGCAGCGGATTAGAGGCATCTATCAAAGATGCTTCACCGTAGTTTTCATTATTGTATGTAAAGAGTAATTCGCCTTTTGAATTATATTTTTGAATCGTATTTTTCAGCGTTGCGACATAGACATTTTGCAAATTATCGGTCGTTATGAAAATCGCTAGTTCATCCAATTCTTTCACTAAAATATAATTAGTATCCTTTTCACTCTCCACTGATTGACCAATCAATGGTTGCGTTAGTAATAATAATAGACTAACCGTAAATGACACCATTATCATTTTCGAAAAAGCCAATTTCCATTTTTTCTCCATCAAAAACCGCATATGAATTTGTTTTTAACCATTCTCCTGTATTAATGTAACGAGTTTTGCCGTCAGATAATGTGTGGTCAATCGCCAAATGTCTATGACCAAACACAAAAAAGTCATGCGGAGCGATTTTGCACTTCATCTCACAATATGCCACTAACCATTCATTTTCTATTCCTAGAAACGTTGGATTTGACGGCTTACTGCCCCTGCTCGACCTTGACCAAAAGTCAGCAATTGCAAAACTAAAATTTGGATTAAATCGTTTGAAAAACCAATGAAAGGCTTTATTATGAAATATTCTCCTCAGAAGCTTAAACCCTTCCTGTTTTGGTCCAAGTCCGTCACCGTGTCCAATGTAAAATTCCTTCCCGTAAATGCTTTTTGAAATCGGATTATGATAAATAGGAATACCTAACTCTTCTTCCAAATATGTAAACATCCACATGTCATGGTTTCCTGTAAAAAAGTAAATTGGAATACCGAGGTTTCGCAACTCTGCCAACTTACCTAAAAGGTGCAAATAACCTTTGGGTACAACATGTTTATACTCGAACCAAAAGTCGAAAATATCTCCCAAAAGATACACTTCTCCTGCATCTGATTTAATCGAATCCAACCATCGAACTACCCTCAATTCTCGTTCTTTACTTTCCTCCTTTGATGGCGTACCTAAGTGAAAATCAGATAAGAAATATATATTTTTATTTATCATTAATCAAATATTCTTTTTTATATAAAAAATAAAATGGTATCTATTTTGTAAAATTCACCTTATTTATTTAAAAAAAAGAAAAAAATATTTTTAATTTTAATTATAAGTCAAAATCTTAATTCCATTTAGCCCAAATACACAAAC
>CAZMEH010000389.1:0-2452 GCA_964564885.1 uncultured Saprospiraceae bacterium
TCTTCATTCAATGGTAGTAAAATCTCTGCACCATTATACCTATCACTATTCATGACTTTATGAATATGAAGGTTTTTATCATATTTAACTTCTTTTCCACTACCAGAATCATGATTATCTATTCTAATGGTTTGTCCTTGTATTAACCTTTTCATGTTTTTATTTTCTTTTTAATGACGCACAACGTCTCGCAACAATGACGGTGGCGGCTTTTTCCTACACTGGCAAATGTTGCTTTTGTTGGTGGCTGCTGTGTGTCCTGAACCTTTATGTTCTTTCAAATATAATGACTTTTTAGCAATGTTGTTAGATATTCTATAAGTTTTTTTTTTTTTTTGAAGGCTTGTAAAAGATGCTGAGTAGGAGATGAAAGAGTATTGAAGCCTTTAGGGAAAACTTCAATATGGACTTTCGGTAGGGATTGACTGGCAAACCTACCAAATCCTTTAGGAGGTGCTTCGTGGTAAGCTGCGAGGTGCTGAGCGTCCTAAATTGGTGAGATTATAAGAGCTGAACGAAAGTGAACCGTTCGATGACGTATCGAGAACAACCCTCTTTTGAGGATACATTGGGCTAAAATCGGGATTGAGCTGCGTCCCAGAGATAAGCGAAGAAAAGGACTGAAACCAGTATGGTCGCACTTCGCAGCCCACGGTATTAAGGCGGCAGGACTTATAATTAGGCTTCTATTCGGAACAGGAGAACCTAGTTTTTTTATTTTTTATAGAAGAAAACTAGGGGCGGATGAACTCGTAGTAGTGATGAGATTTTGCGAAAGCAAGAAAGAGCGAAGGAGTTCAGTTAATCGGATTAGTTTCATTTAACAACCAAGAAAACTTCAAATTGGATGACAAGTATTGGGAAGATTAAAACGAGACAATCAAGTGAATTATTTACTGATTTATCAAAATGTAAAAGCTGGCAAATCAGCCATGAACAAGTATTGGCAGCGTATAAAGCTGTAAAGAGAAACAAAGGAGCAGGCGGTGTAGATGGAATAAACTTAGAAGAGTTTGACCAGTTTCGCCAAGGACATTTGTATGAATTGTGGAATAGAATGAGTTCTGGAAGCTATTTTCCAAAGGCGGTACGACAAAAAGGGATACCCAAATATGATGGGACAAAACGAAATTTAGGGATACCAACAATAAGGGATAGAGTAGGTCAACAAGTGGTAAAAGATGTATTAGAAGGAAGACTAGAATCTATATTTCATCAAGATTCCTATGGTTATCGAAGCGGTAAGAGTGCGCATCAAGCGATAGAACTTACGGAGCAAAGATGCTGGGCGGAAAATTGGGTATTAGATATGGACATCAAGGGTTTCTTTGACAATATCAACCATGAATTGTTACTCGAAGCGGTCAGTTTTCATATCAACCCACTGACAGAAAAATGGATATTGCTCTATATCGAAAGATGGCTAAAAGCACCAATACTGACAGAATTAGGCGATTTGATTTATCCAGAAAAAGGGACACCGCAAGGCGGAGTAATAAGTCCAGTTTTAGCGAATTTATTTCTACATTATGCCTTTGACAAATGGATGGAAGTCCATAATGAAGGAGTAAAATTTGAACGTTATGCAGACGATATTATCGTACACTGCAATAGCAAAGCGAAAGGCAAAGAACTGTTAAAATCGATACGAAACCGTTTAGCAACCTGTGGATTAGAGTTACATCCAAAGAAAACAAAATTGGTGTACTGTAAACAAACAGGCAATCAAAACAGGAAAGTAAAGTATGAAACAGTGACCTTTGATTTTCTAGGCTTTCAGTTCAAACCAAGAAGTAATAAGTTGAAAAATGGCAAACTATGTATCGGCTTTCGACTAGGAATTAGTCAAGGCAGTCAAAAACGTATCGCAGAAGTGATAAGAAGACTAAAAATACATAGAGCGACTGGATTTGAATTAGGTGAAATAGCTAATTTTTTAGCACCAAAGCTAAGAGGTTGGATAAACTATTTTGGTAAGTTTAATCTAGTATCCTTGTCTGGAGTAATGCAACTATTGAATGACAGGTTAGTGCGCTGGGTGGCGAATAAGTACAAGCGTTTTCGTAAAAATAAAGAAAAGGCAAGAAAGTATCTTGTTCAAATTTCAGAACAATTTCCCAATCTATTCATTCATTGGCAGTATGGTTTTACACCGAGATAAAGAAAGAAATAACAAGCTGATTGACAAGAGCCGTATGATGGGAGACTATCAAGTACGGTTCTGTGAGCGGGTGGAGGCAATAATTGCCTCCGCTCTACTCGACTTATTCTTTTATCAGTTTTAATTTTAGGTTCGTAAAGACACAATAATTTGGATTTTCTAATTCAACATTAATCAATTCCCATTTCTCTAACTTTAATATGTTTTCTTCAAAGCTAATGATTTTTGTAAAATTATCACTATTTACAGGAGCATCTAAATAAAGATACCTTTTATCTTTTGTGATATTCC
>CAZMEH010000390.1:0-1660 GCA_964564885.1 uncultured Saprospiraceae bacterium
CACTTTAAGAAACAGCAAAAGAGCTTTTTTTTGAATAAATAATGATGAAAAATGGACAACGAATTAATAATTGTACATTCTACATTGAACAACTTGTGGCGATAACTCGCTATTAAAAAATCTGGGGCTGATTGGTATCGACAGGAATGATCGTAGGTCAGTATAAGCATGTCGGACGGTGATTATCTAGTCTGTTACAAATTGACAATCAAAAACACAGTTGGCAATGCTAACTTCGCAATGGCTGCCTAAGAACTACGTTCTTGCAGTTTGCTGTTCTGTACGGTTGATACTCGATACACTACCGTTACCGAACATAACCAAAAACTTCGAGTTAGTTTAGTGAAATGTCTCGTGCATTAAATGAAATTCAGAGGATAAGGTAAGAACTAGTGGGTCACTCTACTTTCCTCTTACTCGAAAATCTCAATATGTGACTAAGCATGTAGAAGCCTGACAGACACTTTGTCTGGACGAGGGTTCGACTCCCTCCAGCTCCACTAATTTTTTTAAGAAGCTCTTAATTTGTTGATTTATCAACGGTTAAGGGCTTTTTTGTTTTAGGCTTTGCCAAAATAAAAAGATTGACCATATGATATTTTGGTATCTAAAATCAATCTTCTTTTTGTAAGGAGATTTTAAGTTTAAATACCAAGTTTTGAAAATATATCACCTATCTTCTCCGTTTCCTCTTTTATTTGCCTTGTTAATTCATCCTTGATATATCCTTGACGTTTTTGGCCATTCACTCCAAAGACATCCAACTTATCAAAGGCATAAATGGTAAAACTGATAGTTAAACCAGAAATAAGACCCGCAAGTACCACAGAAATAGTATTAGTAAGAGGAAGTGCGCCTAAAGCTTTTTCTATAACTTCTTCAAGGGCAATACCTCCCGTCACTCCTAATGCTGTTATTGTCATTTTAGCTGCCGTATCTGCTGCTGCTTGAGGTGTCATTCCTTCTGGTGGAAACGCCAAAACCTTGAAGGCTTGAAGTAATGATAAGAAACCTTCTCTTATCATTCGGACGACTCTTTTACTTGTTGTCAAAAATATATTGACAACAACAGTTAAAAGATTGGATAGAAATCCACTAATAGCACCTTCTTTAAAGTCATTGATAAATTTATTGAAAATATTTTCCCAATCTTTGACAATGCTATTACCAACCGTCAATAAGCGAGTAGATAATTTATTCCAAAAGGATTCCGAAAATTTATTGCTTTTATGTTCACGGTAAACATCGAGGACTTCATCCCAGATTTTTTCTACTAATTCTTTTAGAAATAAACCTATTGCTTGTCGAAACCCTAATTTAGCAGCTTCTTTAGCTCCTGTTTTTAGGATGTTTTTAGCATAATAATTGACTTCTACTTTTCTATTGACGTACTTTTTTTGTGTTTCTTTCGCTTGCTGGTAGATTTTTTCAGCTTGTTTTTTATCTATTTCATGATATTCAGCATTAGTTGATTTACCATCTTTTGATATTTCCTCTAACCATCCTATTAAGTCTTTACTGCCCTTAGGCTCATTAATATCATGATGAGTTGGTACAAGGTTTTCTTTATCATTAGAAAATTTTCTTTTATCATTTTTACTAATCATAAAACCTCCTTCTTGATGAAACCGACTTAATGGAACAACGTGGTCTGCTTCTA
>CAZMEH010000391.1:0-2927 GCA_964564885.1 uncultured Saprospiraceae bacterium
TTCGGAGTTTGATTATTTGATTTTCGCTGGCGGAATGCATACTGCGGAACAGTTTGGTAATTCGTACAAGTTGATTGAAAATAATTATCAATTGAATATTGCGGAGAAACTAATTTCGTTAGTTGAAGATGATTCTTCTAGTGGAATTGTGCAATCAATGGCAAATACAACGGCTGCCTATGGCAAAATTTGGAAAAAGTATAAAACGAAATTGGACTTGCTTTTTGTCTTAGGCGATCGGTTTGAAATGTTTGCGGCAGTGGCTTCTACTGTTCCATTCAATATTCCGATAGCACATTTGCACGGCGGCGAAACAACACTTGGCGCAATTGACAATAAATTTCGTCATGCGATAACTGCGATGTCTGATTATCATTTTACGTCGCATCAATCGAATGCTAACCGAGTTTCTCAAATTATTAATACTACAAAAAACGTTTACAATGTTGGTGCAATGGGTATTGATGCGGCTAAGAAAGTAGCTTTGTTGAACGTGAATGAGTTTCAAGAACGATTTGATTTCGATATTTCAAAGCCATTTATTTTGACGACTTATCATCCTGAAACAGTTGATTTGCGCAATGATATTTTTATAAAAGAACTCATTGAAGCTTTTAAAATTATTAAAATTCCTGTGTTAAATACATTGCCAAATGCAGATACGCAAGGCGGTTTGATACGAGAAGCATTATTAGATTTTGAAAAAGAATATCCGCATTTGATTAAAAATCATGAAAACTTAGGACAAAGAGGTTATTTGACTGCGATGAGTAATTGTTTGATGATGATTGGAAATACGTCAAGTGGAATTATCGAAGCTGGCGCATTTGAAAAACCAGTTGTCAATGTTGGAGAAAGGCAAAATGGAAGATTAGATAATTCTAATATTATTCATGTACCAAATGACCGAGATGCAATCGTTCAAGGTTTCCATGATGTTCAAAAATTGGATTTGACTAACTTTGAAAATCCATATGGTACTGGAAATACTGCGGAAAAAATTATTAATATATTGGAAAATAAGGCGTCGGACGCTTCAAAAGCGTCCGACGCCTAGACCTGATAAAATCAAAATATGAAAAAATCTATCTTACTCTTTATGTGTTCGTTCATTTTTATGAATGCGAATGCACAGCAAGTCGAGAATAAATCGAGCTTGACAATTCCTCAAATCATGGAAGGTGATCGATTTATCGGTTATTCGCCATCTCGTATTCAATGGTCGGATGACAATGAAAACATTTATTTCAGTTGGAATCCGGAGATGAATAAATTGCGCAGCACTTACAAAGTCAATATTGAAAGTGGTGAGCCAGAAAAAGTGAGTAACGAAGAATTGATGTCAAAGCCAAGTGCTTATGCGGATTATTCAAAAGACCGCAAATCAAAAGTCTATGCTAAAAATGGCGACATTTTCATTTACAATGTAGAAACACAACGGTCAATACAGGTTACTAATACGATAGAGTCGGAGAGAAGTCCACGTTTTTTTGATAAGAATACAAAAATTGGTTATCAAAAAGGTGGAAACCTTTATGTTTGGAATAGTGAAATTGGAACAACTACGCAAATCACAAATTTCAAAAAAGGAAAAAAGCCAACCGATAAAAAACGTTTACCAAATGAAGAATGGTTATATGAAGATCAAGCTGATTTTGAAATCGTACAACATCGAAAAGACATTGGCGAGCAACGCAAAGAACAGCGTGAAGCATTGAAACCAAAACGACCATTTGCTATTTATCATGGAACGAAATCTGTTGGCAATATTAGTTTGTCGCCTAACATGAAATTCGTCACTTATCGTCTAACAAAAGTTGCCAAAGGAAAGAAAACACATGTTCCAAGTTTTGTGAACGAAAGTGGTTACATGAAAGATTTGCCATCTCGCCCGAAAGTTGGTTCGCCTCAAAATACTTACGAAATGGGCGTTTATGATATTGAAAAAGATACTGCTTATATCATTGACATCAAGGAAATTGAAGGTATTTATGACAAAGCTGCTTTCTTAAAAGAATATCATACAGGAACAGAAGAATATAATCCAAAGTACAAAAAAACTCGTTCTGTTATTTACCTCGGTGCAAGTTTTTCGGATGATAATAAAGTAGTTGTTGAACTCAAAGCATTGGATAATAAAGACCGTTGGTTGATGCTAGTTGATTTGTCAACAGGCGAATTAAAGCAACTGGATAGACAACATGATGACGCTTGGGTTGGCGGTCCTGGTATTTATGGTTGGAGTTTCATTGGCGGTAATATTGGTTGGATTACCAACGAACAATTCTATTATCAATCGGAAAAAACAGGTTATTCTCATTTGTATTGTGTCAATGTGAATACAGGAAAAACGAAGCAATTGACAAAAGGTGATTTTGAAATATTGTCTGCTGATTTATCAAATGACAAAAAGTATTTTTACATCACATCAAATAAAAAAACGCCACACGAAAAGCATTTTTATAAAATGAAAATCGATGGTGGAAAGATGGAACAAATCACTTCGATGGTTGGAAACAATGAAGTTTATTTGTCGCCAGATGAAAGCCAAATTGCCATTCGTTATTCATATAGTAATAAACCTTGGGAGCTTTATATTATGAAAAATGAAGCTGGTGCAAAGGCGAAACAATTGACAAAATCAACCACCAAAGCATTCAAAGGCTACGATTGGAGAGAACCAGAAATTGTATATTTTACGGCTTCGGATGGCGTAAAAGTGCCTGCAAGATTGTATCGACCAGAGAATGCAAAACCAAATAGTCCAGCCGTTATTTTTGTTCATGGTGCAGGATATTTGCAAAATGTACATCATTGGTGGAGCGGCTATGATCGTGAATATATGTTTCATAATGTCCTTGTTGATAATGGTTACACGGTTTTGGATATTGATTATCGAGCAAGTGCTGGTTATGGTCGAGATTGGC
>CAZMEH010000392.1:0-1677 GCA_964564885.1 uncultured Saprospiraceae bacterium
TGATTGATATGGCGGACAACAAAGGTTGTTGCTTAATCGTCACAACTGGCGGAACTGGGCCCGATATAAGAGATGTAACGCCAGAAGCAACCGAGGCTGTTTGTCAAAAAATGATGCCAGGTTTTGGTGAGTTGATGCGTCAAGAAAGTTTAAAATACGTGCCAACAGCGATTTTGTCCAGACAAACCGCAGGCATTCGCAATAATACGTTAATTATAAATCTGCCAGGAAAACCAAAAGCCATTCGAGAATGTTTGGATGCCGTGTTTCCAGCAGTTCCATATTGTATTGATTTGATAAAAGGACCATTTTTGGAAACAAATCCAGAAATAATGAAAGTCTTTCGACCAAAACAGAAGTAAAAAATTGTTATAATTGTATCGCCTTTGGCTAATTGTTTTAATTGGTACTAATATTTGTATGCAGATGTTGACAACAATTTAACAATTATAGCAATTAGAGCAATCAAATAATTTATAAAGTGATGAGTGAAGAAGTAGGAGAGTTAGAAAAACCAGAAGGATTGTATGAGCATTATCGCTACATAGCTGATAAAGGTCAGCGTCCTATGCGTGTTGATAAGTTTCTAGTGGGTAAAGTGGAGCGTGCTACTCGTAGCAAAATCCAAAAAGCCATTATAAATGACGCAGTTCTAGTTAATGAGAAAATTGTAAAATCGAATTATAAAATTAAGCCAGGTGATGTAATTACGATTGTATTACCTAAGCCACCAAACCATGGTCATCTTATTCCTGAGAATATTCCTTTGGATATTCGCTATGAAGATGATGATTTGATGGTACTTTACAAGCCGCCAGGGTTAGTGGTTCATCCTGGAATTGGAAATCATCATGGAACTTTAGTGAATGGTTTGGTTTACTATTTACAGAACAAAAAACATGGCGATATTCCAGTAATGGAAGGAAACTTGGGCGATAGACCAGGTTTAGTGCATCGTATTGATAAAAATACTTCGGGTTTGCTATTGATTGCAAAAACGGAACATGCTATGGCGCATTTAGCTAAGCAATTTTTTAAACATACGATAAGACGTCGTTACGTTGCTTTAGTTTGGGGCAGTTTGGACGAAGACGAAGGAACAATTGAAGGGCATATTGCTCGTCATCCTCGTAATCGTTTGCAAATGCATGTTTTTCCAGAAGGCGACGAAGGGAAACACGCCATTACACATTACAAGGTTTTAGAAAAGTTCTACTATGTAAGTTTAGTAGAATGTATTTTGGAAACTGGACGCACGCACCAAATCCGTGTTCATATGAAACATATGGGTAATCCATTGTTTAATGATGAGCGTTACGGAGGAGACCGAGTAGTAAAAGGTACGGTATTTTCAAAATACAAATCTTTTGTTCAGAACTGTTTTAAAGTTATTCCTCGTCATGCTTTGCACGCTCAATCATTGGGTTTTGTGCATCCGACAACTGGCGAAGACATGCTTTTTGAAACAGAATTGCCAAAAGATTTCACAGAAGTTATTGAGAAATGGCGTCGTTATGTGAATGCAATAAAGTAAGAATATAATCAAAATGAATTAGTGTCATAGCTTTCTTCATTTCATCATTTTTATTCTAAAACTTGTAGAAAAAAAGCGTTTATAATTGCTCTTTTGAGTAATTATAAACGCTTTTTTTCTACAAGTTTTAGAATAAAAATGAT
>CAZMEH010000393.1:0-2483 GCA_964564885.1 uncultured Saprospiraceae bacterium
AAATAACTAGTCACGTAAAAAAATATAAAAAATATTGTACACATTTTATAGGAAATTAACTTTGACTAAAAATGATAAAAAATAGGCGTTTTTTGGTAAAAATGATAGGGTAATATTTCATTTTAGAATCAGCAGAATTGACAAAAAAAAGCCATTCAACAGCATTTGCTATTGAATGGCTTTCTATATTATAAAAGTTAACAATTAATCCTTTTCAATTTGTACTTGCTTTACGACTTTTCTACCACTAATAGATTTCGCATGAATGGAAACTCTAAAATCACCTTTACTTGTTTTCAAAATACCAATACAGTAATTTGCACCAGAAGGAGAAGTTCCTTCATGCTGTTTTGCAAAAGAAGTTGGCTTATAACTAATAAAGAATTTTTCCATAATTTGTTTAGCCTGTGATTTAGGATAAACATTATCTTCATCCATGATGGAAATCTCCACTTCATTATCAAAATATGATGAAAGTGTATTGGCATTTCCAGTTTGGAAAGCACCAATAATTTCAGAAAAGACAACACCACTTATATTAAAAGCAAATAGTGGAATTATGATTGATAATAATAAGATTGATTTTTTCATACTAGTTTATTTTTTACTTTAAAAGGTGTTTTCTCTCTCTGATTCTAAATAATCTAATTTTGGATTAATACTAATTATTATTTTAGTTAGCGCCTGTACTTTACGTAATACACTATACAAATGTTTCCTATTCAGTAGTTTGTGACCTCTCAAGGAGTCTTTTTCTACATATTAACACTTTTCTTCGTTAAATCAGTCATTACTTAATAATTTTTTAAGCCAAGAAGTAAGTGATTATTCTTATAACCTTCCTACATTTGTATTTTAATGACTATAAATAGGAAAAATTCAAAATTATTAATCAATGAAAGCAATATTGATAATCCTTGATGGTTGGGGCAAAAATCCAGATCCATCAGTAAGTGCGATTGAAGCAGCAAACACGCCATTCGTAGATAGCCTTTACCAAAATTATCCAAATTCAGAACTCGTTACCTTCGGTGAAGAAGTGGGTTTGCCAGAAGGACAAATGGGAAATTCAGAAGTTGGTCACTTGAATATCGGTGCAGGACGTGTTGTTTATCAAGCACTTGCTCGCATCAACAAATCTATAAAAGAAAAAACGTTACATAATAATAAGACGCTAATAGATGCATTGAGTAACGCCAAAGCGAATAATAAAAACGTTCACTTACTTGGTTTAGTATCTGATGGCGGTGTACATTCACATATCAATCACCTGAAAGCTATTTGCGATATCACAACCGAACAAGGTGTTGAAAATGTATTCATTCATGCATTTATGGACGGTCGAGATACTGCGCCACGAGGTGGTTTAGATTACTTGGCAGACATTCAAAATCATATTGCAGATAAGAACGTAGAAATTGCATCTGTGATTGGACGCTATTATGCAATGGATAGAGATAAGCGTTGGGAACGAATTAAGTTGTCATATGATTTAATGGTTAATGGAAAAGGTACAGCGACAGAAGACATTTTTGCAACGATGCAAGAGTCGTATAATAATAATATAACGGATGAATTCATCGATCCGATTGTAAAAGTTGATGAAGCAGGTCAGCCAATTGGTAATATCGAAGCTGATGATGTGGTTATCTTTTATAACTTCAGAACAGATCGACCTCGGGAGATTACGGAAGTCTTGACGCAAACGGACATGCCTGACCATAATATGAAGAAATTGCCTTTGCATTTTGTAACGATGACTAATTACAACGAAACCTATAGTAATATACAGGTTGTCTTTGATAAGCAGGATGTAACGGAAACGATAGGTGAAGTGATTGCGAAAGCAGGAAAGACACAGTTGCGTATTGCAGAAACTGAGAAATATCCACACGTTACATTTTTCTTTAACGGTGGGAGAGAAGCGGCTTTTGAGAATGAGAAACGAGTAATTGTTCCTTCTGCAAAAGTGGCAACGTATGATTTGCAGCCAGAAATGAGTGCCGCAGGTATTACGGATGCGGTGACTACGGCAGTAAAAGATGATCAGCCAGATTTTATTTGTGTGAATTATGCAAATGCGGATATGGTTGGACACACAGGCGATTTTCAAGCAGCAGTCAAAGCAGTTGAGACGGTTGATAGTGAGTTGGTCAAATTGTTTGAAGTATTAGAGGCTCATGATTATATGGCAGTGGTAATTGCTGATCATGGAAATTCTGATATTATGATTAAGCCTGATGGAACACCGCACACGGCACATACTTTGAGTCAAGTGCCTTGTTTCTTGGTTGGTAAAAATACTAAAGGAGTAAAACTGAAAGATGGGAAACTAGCTGATGTTGCACCAACTATCTTGAAAATAATGAATGTTGATGCACCTGTAGCTATGGATGGCGATATGCTATTTTAGGTTTTATTCAGCTTTATAATAGAAAACGATCATACCTTATATATAAGGTATGATCGTTTTCTATTATAAA
>CAZMEH010000394.1:0-2371 GCA_964564885.1 uncultured Saprospiraceae bacterium
TTTAATATGCTTTTTAGACAATTAAATAGGTTCTTTGACAATTTTTGCCAAAAGTTTTCACGTATCAGCTATTCCTAAGGAGATCTATTGCATCCACCTATATTTCGGTACAGGCGTACTTTACAGGCTCAACGGAAATACAGGTTTTGGATTAAAATCCGTAGCTGTCTGACTTCTGACAATGAGCGAAGCGAATGATCTCACTTCTGACTTCTTCTTATTTAATGTCAAATGGCAAAGCAATCGTTTTCATCTCCGTTCCTTCTGCCGTTTCAAAGGTTTCAAAAGTACCTTTATTTTGATGATAATGTGAGGTTTCCAATTCTTCAACCTCTAAAACAGGCGCAGCACAAACATCTTGACCTTTCAGGATTTCCATCCATTCGTTGAGTGTTTTCGTTTTAAAAACAGCTGCTACTTCATCTTTTGAAAACTTCGTATTCATTACATCAAATGGATTTTTGCGTTTCCATTCAGGTTTACCAACGATCTCCGAAAGGTTGTTCCAAAACTTCAATTCTAATGCACCAATCGACAACCATTTTCCGTCAGCGCATTCGTAAGCCGCATAATTGACGGCTGTTTTTCCATTGATAGTGTTGTATTTTCTATAATCTAAACCGCCTTTGTGCAAAGCATAAGGAACAGCCAAAAATGGATTAACACTATCCGCAATTGATACATCAACATAACTACCTTTACCTGTTCGTTCTTTTTTTAATAATGCCGCTTGCATCGCCATGATGGTCGTGTAGGAACTACAAATATCTGCAAATTGCGTATCAGAAACGGTTGGTTTCCCATTTTCATCCTTCATCAATGACATGATTCCAGCATACGACAAATAATTAAAATCGTGCCCTGCCTCGTTTGCATAATCATTCCCTTGACCATAACCTGTCAGAGAAACGTAAACAATACTTGGATTAATTTTCTTAATTTCTTCGTAACCAAAGCCCCAAGCATTCATCGCTCCAGGACGAAATTGCTCTATCAATGCATCTGCATTTTTGATTATCTCTAATAACTCCGCTTTACCTGCTTCTGAGTTATAATCAATTAGTTTTATTGTCTTATTATGATTCAACTGATGAAACAAAATACTTGCGCCATCTACTTGTGTTCCACTTCCTCGAACATAATCCATTCGTTTCGGGCTCTCAATTTTAATGACCTCCGCTCCCATTTGAGCCAACATATGTGTTCCCAATGGACCAGGCAATAATCTTGTAAAGTCTATAATTTTTATACCTTCTAGTGCATTCATTTTTAATAATAATAGATGATAAACAACAACGGTTCTACTGTTAGACTGTTCACCTTTTTTAAAAAAATATACCGATTCCTAGTGCTGAAATAATGTTACAAGTTAGATAAAATCATAATGAATCTAATGAACTTGTTTAAGACTTCATATCAATATCCAATAGATTATTCTATTTTTATAAAAAAAAAACTATTTTTGTTTTTGTAGTTAAGTTTAGACTTAAAATCAAACAAATATTAAAAACAACTGTCTTATAACTTATTAAGGCAATCAACTAACCATAAAAATCCCTTTTCGTAGATTAGTTCAATTAACCATGAGATCATAATATTCAATTGATTTCTAATTCTACAAAAGGTTTGCACTAAAAACTAACACGTATGTTTAGAACTAAAATAGCAGGCATAGGACGTTACGTACCTTCAAATGTAGTTACGAATGATGATTTAGCTCGCCATATGGACACATCCGATGAATGGATACAGGAAAGAACAGGAATTAAGGAAAGAAGATATGCGGAGAGATATAAAGAAACGACCTCTTCAATGGGCGTAAAAGCTGCTGAAATAGCGATGGAGCGAGCAGGTGTTACACCTAAGGATATTGATTTCATCATTTTTGCTACGCTTAGTCCTGACTATTATTTCCCAGGTTGTGGTGTTTTGGTGCAACGAGCTTTAGATTTTGGAGAAATTGGCGCATTGGATATTCGTAATCAATGTAGTGGTTTCATATATGGACTTTCAATTGCAGACCAGTTTATTAAGACTGGAATGTATAAGAATATATTATTAATCGGTTCAGAAATGCACTCTTTTGGGATTGACTTTAGTACAAAAGGTCGAGACGTAACCGTTATTTTCGGAGACGGCGCAGGCGCAGTTGTGCTACAACCGACCGAAGACGAAAAGCAAGGTGTTTATTCAACGCATCTTCATTCTGATGGTAAATATGCCGAAGAATTGGCTTTCATTAATCCTGGCGCACATGGCGGTTTTCATGCAAGCGAAGAGGAGAAAGCAAAATTTGGTTACGATGGTATTGATGCAGAATATGGCGGAATATTCTTAACGCCAAAAATGTGGGAAGATCAAGATATTTATC
>CAZMEH010000395.1:0-2287 GCA_964564885.1 uncultured Saprospiraceae bacterium
TTTTTTTTTGTTAAAGATTAGTAATGTAAAATCAACCACATTAGTATTTCCTTTTCTTATGTGAACTAATGTGGTGAAAAAAATTATTCTGCATTTTTATACTGAATAAATCGCTGTAATATTTCTGAGCGTTGTGTTTTTGTGGCTAATGACATATACTTTCCCGTCGAACGTTCAAATGCAAAAAAGTCTATCATAAATTGATAAACTGCATTTGTAGCATTGATTTGAGCGCCTAAAACCGAGTTCTGCGCATCGACCAAAATCGTTACATTGACCTGCCCCTCTTTGTATAAGTTTTGAACAATAGCAACGTTCTTTTCTGCCGCATCTGCTGCATCTCTTGATAATCTAAGGTTATTATAAGATGCATTTAATTGTTCCATATTCGCTCGAACTTGCAGCTCCAATTTATTTTTAATATCCGCTTGTTGGTCTTGTAATTGATACACGCCAAGTTGTGTTTTTTGTGCTTGATACTTTCTTGCACCACCCGAAATGATAGGAATTTGAACCACAATTGCAGCGTTCCAAGTTGGGTTCGTATTTGGTTCTATACCTAGAATTGGTAATGGATCACCTCGACCAATGACACGAATTGGGTAATCGTAATTAGCAACTGCTACGATTTTTGGCGTATAAAATGCTCGATTATTTGATTTGAGTAAGCGTTCTTGAGCTTGTATTGCTAACTTGATTTGTTGAATTTCGGGTAGATTTTGCATAGATTCTAAGACCATAAAATCCTGAAACTGTTTAAAATCGCTGTAATTATCCATCAATGACATAAAACGTTCGTCAAAAACGGCGGTCATATTGTCTGTAAATTCATCATCATCGACTATGAAATCTTCTTTAACCGAGCGATTTAATAGTTGATTTAAGTGAAATTGAGTGGCTTTTAGTTGAGCGGTTGTCGTGTTGTAATCGACTTTCGCTAATGCCAATTCTGTTTGCCAACGATAGACATCACTCGCTCCGCTATAACCAACTTTTTCTTTATTAATGGCAATATTTAAGTTCTCGCTTTTCGCATTCACATTTTGATTTTGCAATTCTGTAAATGCAAAAACTTGGCGATAATTAAAATAACTCATCGCAACATCTAAAATTACATCTAGCCTCGACTGACGTTCTGTTTCCTGCTGACGTTCTAGTAATAATTCTTGAATCGTGATATTCGCCAAAGCAGGTTCAGACAGAACCAACTGCGAAAAAGAAGCGGCTGCCGTCCAACTAAACGTACCTTTTGTACCAAAAGAACTGGCGACGGAAGTAGGGTCTAAAAATAATCCCGTAGTCGATACATCTAATTGTGGCAAATAATTACTTCTTGCCAAATCGACCTCTTTATTGACAATTTGCGTTTGTTTCTTTGTAATACTGTATTCAATATTATTCTCTAATCCTTCGACAATCACCGATTTCAAACTGATTTTTCTATCGGTATCTACTTTATTAATATTAATTAATGTCGCTTTTTCTAAAATATTCCAAGGAGGATAAACGCCCGTTTTATTGACCGTTTCCATATTAATTAATAATTGATTGGTGAAGGTTTCAATCGCTATCGGGAAATCTTTTGCGTTTTGTCCGTCGGCAATTTTAGAGACATCTAAAGCAATTCGTCGTTGAATTTTTTGCAAATTTTCACGAGAGGAATAGGTAGCATAACCGCCATAATTGAGTACCGGATTATCCAACAAGGAAAAAGAAGGTAGCTTTCTTTCAATAATCCCTTCCATTAAAGTCTTTAATTCTGCTTCAGAATATCGGATAAGTGGTGATATGATATAAACCGCATCAGCATTTTTACTAATAGCGTTTAACGTCGTTTGAGGATTTTCATCAATTGCTACAAACTCCAATTCGACCTCCGTAAACTTTGATAAATAGGCTTTTATATCAAACCCAATCATTTGTAAAGTTGGTTCGATAAGTACGGCTATTTTTCTAGCTTTACTAATTTCCACCAACGTTTTCAAATCCTTTTCAATATCAAAAGGCGACTGAATAAAAGTATAATTTGAAATATTAGAACTTTTAACGGTTACGTTTCGGTCTAAATTAATTCCTGCGATAGTCGGAATCGGATAGGTCTTTTGATTGGCAAGAATACGACTTGTCGTAATGCCTGCACCTATTAATACATCAGCCGCATTTTTCGCATAGACGGCGGCAATTTCTTTATTTGCCATTTCGACATCGCTATTCGTGAATATTTCTGTAAAGGTTATATCATAGCTCGATCCTAGTAATGCCGTGATTTCTGCTTTAATAGATCGCT
>CAZMEH010000396.1:0-3759 GCA_964564885.1 uncultured Saprospiraceae bacterium
TTAAGAATCTTTTTAAATTTCAGAATCAGGCTCACGTTCCAAATCAAAATAAGGCGATTTAAGCACTATTGTTTCCAAAACTAACAGTTTGTACGCAAAATCAAATTAAATTCAACAGCGGGCTTTAAAAGCGCAAACCAGGCAAACATTAAAGCATATTGAAAAGTTTTCTTTTAAAAACCTTGAAGTTTTTTAGAAATTCGGTTATTTCAAATTCAAATAGCCAATTGGAAATTCGCGAAAGTGGTAAATCCAGCCAGATAGCCTTGGATTTCGAGATTTTTTTAATACCCAAACCAAACATTTGGAATTATTTCGGTTGAGGTTTTTCACTTTTGAAGGAAAACATTTTTGCACGCACAAAAATCTAAAAGTTACAATTAGAGGGTCATCGCCTAAATTCTATTTTTTTAAAAATTCGCTTTCGTTTGTTTCTTTTTGCCCTCTCGAAACCCTTCGTTTTGGCTTTTTCCATCTACTTTTTCGGAAAGGTTTTTTCGTTTTAAACAACTTTTTCCTCGTGTTTTAAAAAGCGAGTCTTTTTAGAATCTTTTTTAAGACTTTTTTAGGGCCCCTTGAAACTGCTGATATTGCTAGGTTAGCGAGAGGTAAAAGTTACAATTAGAGGGTCAAGAGTTACAATTGGAGGGTCAAGAGTTACAATTGGAGGGTCAAAAAAATGAGTTACTAACATTTTAAAGTTACAATTAGAGGGTATATTACTACATATAAAAAATGAGTGTAGTTTTACATTGCTATAAATTTTCATTAAAATTGATAAATGAAGCAGATTCAACAAATCAAAAAGAGTGGGAAAAAGAAGATGGCTGTTCAATCGAATGCATTAATCAATGCTCGATATGACATGACTGCCTTCCAAAAGAAAATCTTGCTTTACATCATTGCAAAGATTCAAGCCGATGATAAAGATTTTCAAAATTACACAATCAATGTTAAAGATTTTGTAGACGAGGCAGACTACAAGTCGAAGATGCTTTACGATAAACTTCGTAAAGACACAAAAGCTCTCATTAGCAAAGTTTATGAAATCGAAGAGCCTGATGGTTTGTTGCAAGTTGCGATTCTTGCGAAGGCGAAATACATCAAAAATAAAGGGCAAATACAAGTTGCTTTTGCTCCAGATTTAAAACCACACTTGTTACAGCTAAAGGAACAATTCACCGCAATTCCTTTGCGCTACCTGATGGGCTTCAAATCTGTTCACTCTATCCGAATTTATGAAATGCTTCAACAGTTCAAATCTACTGGATATTTCATTGTTACAATCGAGGAACTAAAGCATCGATTAAGCCTAGAAAACAAGTACAACACTTACACACTTTTCAAACGTCGAGTGATTGAACAAGCTCAAAAAGAATTGGAGCATACAGACATGGCATTTTCGTTCAAGGAAATCAAAAAAGGTCGAAAGGTTGAGCGACTAGAATTCAAAGTAATGCCAATCGGAGAAATTGTTTTAAATGACTCTCAAATTCGTTTGGCTCAAAAGCTTCAAACAGATTTAATGCTTTCCAAAAAACAAGCAAAACAGGTTGTTTTACTTGTTGGACAAAAAGAAATTATGAAAACAATATTTGATGTTAAATCTGCTCAACGAACTGGAAGAATCGAAACAAGTTTGGGTGCATACGCATTTAGTGTTTTCAAGAAAAAATATAATCTGAAGTAAAATTCTCAGAAATTTTAAAAGTTACAATTAGAGGGTCATGAAGATTAAGAATAATCAAAATATTGATTTGGAGGGTTTAAAAAAAATACTTGAAAAACAATTGCCTGATTTCAAATATGAAATCAATGGGAACGCCGTAACAGCTATCAAAAATAAGGAGACGAAAATTAACATTGTTCAGGTAGGAGAGGAGTATTGGGCCGTTGAGGCAGTTCCATTTCAATTTAAGTTAATTGTCGTTTTGGTACTTATCACAATGTTTGCTTATTGGGTTCAATTACAAGGCTGGCATTGGGCGATTAATGTTGGTTTGTATCTAGCTGCGTTTATCGTTTTAGGCTATATTTCCAATTGGCTATTTGGGCTGATTTATTCTAAAAAGTTTAAAGATTTCAAATCAAAACTTTTCAATACGCTTAAAACTTTTCTAGAATAGTATTTTTAAGCGTATTGTTGAATCAATAACACATTAAGCACAAAGTAGGCTGATATTTTACAATTCGTAAGAAATGGCTGATTTTGCAATTCATTGCTTTTCCAACAAATAAAGTGATTTGCAATTTGAGCTATTATAAAATAATTTCCTTTTGAGGTTAAGGTTTATATTAAATCAACGGTTGTCCGTTGGCTGCGGATACTACTTTTTCACGACCGAAATTATCTGATAGAAATTTTTTTAATTCATCCATTTTAGATAAATATTCAACATCTTTTATTTCAATTTTTTCATCTAAAATATTTTCAAATATCATTCGGTGAGATACAAAACGAATCTTATTGGTATAAGTGAAATCGATTCTACTTTGTCGAAAACCTCTTTTGATTAGTAATGAATAATCTTCTACTTTAAATATTATTGAAGGGATAAAAAAAATGTATTGAGCTAAAAAAAATATTCCTATTCCTACACTAAATAGTAGCCAAGACATATCAGATCTAAGTACCCAGGCAAAAAACATCATGGTAAAAAAACCATATAAATTTCGTGCTTGTTCACTTTTTTTATTTTGAAAAAAAATCACCTCTTTAGTTTTTTCCTTATTTTTCAAAATCAAATAACATCTTAATTTCCATAAAATAGTTATTAATATGCCTAAGCCAAATATTAGCATTTCTAAAAAATTATCTCTTATTACAATCATTAAGAAAATACTTAATATCAATCCTAAATTCCTTGTTTGATAAGGACTTTGTGCTAATATCTGTTGAACATCCCATTTTATCGCCTTAATAGAAATTGATTTATCCATTAGTATGTTTTTTGATTACGCTATCATAAAATTCAAACTTATAAACCTAATATCTATTCATCGCCACCTGTCAAATAGAATTTATATTTTGTATAAGGTGAAAAGTAAGGTTGATCGAACCAGATCCATTGTCTTTGATTATAAACAATCGTTTTAAAACCGACCCATGGAATACGCTGACTTCGATTTGTAAAACTAACATCCATAGAAAAACCACCTAAACTACCATTATTAACTTTTCTCAAGCCCCATTTATAATTCATCAGTGCATAACCACCTTTCAAATCCATTCGCTCATTCTCAAACATCAGATTCATGGTCATCATTTGATGAGGCTTTTTTCCACCTCTCATTAAAACCAAATAGTAAGAAGTCGAAATTCCAGCATTTCTTATTTTATCAAAATCATTTGTCACTGATGTCGTCAAATCTAAATCAATACCAAGATTAAACAATCCTCCAAATGTAAAACCCAAAGAAATTGCAGGAGTTACATATAATTTTTGAAAAGCTCCATCTTGAGCTTGAATCGTTGTTGTTGTTAGCAGTAATAAAGTAGCAATAATTAGCCCTCTCATATTTTTTCGTTTTAGGCAATATTAATTATATCTTTTGATAATTTTTATAAAATATTTTAGATTATATCCTGTATGATCTAGAATATTCAATTACTGTTTCCAATAACACCATTTTCAATATCAAAAAACGATAATCATATTACTTAGATAAACAGTACTTATTATTGATATAATATCCTGTTACATAAGCTATTATCTCATTTTAGTATAAGCTTTACTTCTATTCAAAATAATACAACAG
>CAZMEH010000397.1:0-2362 GCA_964564885.1 uncultured Saprospiraceae bacterium
TATTTTTTGATTTAAAAATTTGCCCTACAAAAGTAATTTAAAATAGAGGATTGTTTGAGTCTGAAAGTACGACATTGTTTAAAATGAACACAAAGGCACAGAGAAACAGCATTAACCTATTGGTTGTCAGCAATAATTTTCTCCGTGCTTCTGTGTCTCCGTGTTTTAATATAAAAAGTATTTTCTATCCATACAATTGCATCCACCTAAAACTCAAAACCTGCTTCTTCAACATCAGTTGATATCATCGAAAACACACCGAGACCATTGGTCATATTTGTATGAATAAGCGTTGGTTCTGCAAATAAACTATTACTAGAAGCAGCGTAAGTAGTTAAAGATTTTTGGTATAAATACTCATCTCTAGTGATACTGAACAAAATTACTTCAAGATTAACCTTTGTTTCTACATCTTGCCCTACAACACCAATACCTTGGAAAATACCTAAATCTGCAATGTATTTTTGTCCATCAAACAGTTTATCGGTAATGATAACTCCTCCTCCATATGCCGATTCAATACTAGGGTTTGTTGTGAATGGTCCAGAGCCATAACTATTAGAAGTACCAATAGTATCACCGCTACTAGGATTTATAATCAAAAAATCACTCTTTACTTGAATTCGATAATAGTTTTCCTCACCTGCGGGATCATCAAAAATAACTTTTAGATTATGCTGTGAACTTCCAAATTGACCTGCACTTGCACCTGCATCATTGTTAAATTCAAGTCTCTCTATTTTAACAGGTGTTGGTATAGTTTGACTTGCTGTTGTTGTTTCAAAATCAGGTGCAGAAACACGCAATTCATAAGTATCACCATAACCTTCATCTGAAAAGGCATTGTTTATCGGAAATTCATAAACACCATTATTGATTGTAGTGTCCGAAGAATTATAAGGAATGGTATTCCATAGCGTTCCATTTTTGTATAATTCGACAGTTGCATTTTCAATAAATCCTGTTTCATTACTTTCTAATGCGCCTTGTGACTTCTGAACAATAACCATAATGTTACTATCAGTATCGTTGATAAAACAATAAGGCGTTAAAACAGGTTCGTGTTCTGGTAGCTCAATATCAATAACTAAACCTTGTGTAAATTTTTCACAACCTGTATTGAGAATAATTGCGAAAATGAAAATGATAAAAAAGTATTTTTTCATGACTTTATATTTTTTGATGACCGAGACGTTAAACGTTTCCAAAATGTCTAACGTCTCGGTCAGGAATCTCTAATTTTTAAAATTTAAAACGATACGATACAAATGGAATAGCAGGGAATAAGCTATATTGACGAAAGGTATCCTCTTCATTAGAACCAAACAAATTTAAATCTCTGGCGATAAAAAATGGATTTGCCCTGTTATATGAATTATATGCACCAATTGCCCAAGTTCTTTCCCAAGCAACTTTTCCTTTAAATTTCTCTTTTTTCTTTTTAAATTCTACAGAAATATCTAACCTGTGGTATGCATCCATTCGGTAAGCGTTCTTGTCCGAAGCTCGTTCTGCTTCAAACCAAGTATTAAAATATTGAGCATCTTCTCCAAAGAAGTCTTTTCCAATAGTATTACTGTAAAATGGCTGATGTTTAGAGACAGGCAAAGTAATAGAATTGCCACTACCGTAAACCCAGACAGCAGAAGCTGAAATACGTTCGCTAAATTGATGAGAAACAACAACGGAAAGGTCGTGTCGTCTGTCATATTTGAAAGGATAGCGTTTTCCGCCATTAATATCGTCAAACTGTCGATCTGTTTTTGACCAAGTATAGCCAATCCAACCTGTTGTCTTTCCTACTTTCTTTTGCAAAAACACTTCAAAACCAAAAGAACGACCATCGCCTTGTGTTACTTTTTCCTCCCATCCAACATCAGAATCACTAAAAATACTTCCTGCAAAAGATGCTCCTTCTTTGTAAGAAAGAAGGTTTTTCATTTCCTTATAATAGCCTTCAACACTCAATTCAAAACCACCGTCAAATGTTTTTGCCATGCCAATACTAGCTTGCCATGATTGTTCTGGAACAACATCCTCGGTAGTCGGTAGCCATAAATCGGTAGGTAAACCAAGACCTTCATTTGAAAGTAAATGCAAAAATTGTGTCATTGTAGCGAAGGAAGCTTTCACTGCATAGTTTTTTGGTAATAAATACCTTAAGCCAAGTCTAGGTTGAAGAGAAAAATAATTTGTACCATCTACTGCAAACGCAGAACCGTGTAAACCAATATTTGCTTTGAAGTTTGGTGTAATGTTCCAATCGTTTTCTACATACATACTAAATTCGTAAGCATCAATAATCGCTTCGCCAGTTGTAGTGTCTAAGCTAAAACCATCTTGTCTAAAGTCTAATTGAGAA
>CAZMEH010000398.1:0-5896 GCA_964564885.1 uncultured Saprospiraceae bacterium
AGAAAAGAATGAGTGAAGGCGGAATTTGACGGCTTTTTGCTTCTTTTTAGCTGGAAAAAGATGATGCCAACTCTGCGCAATATGAGTTCTCTAAATTATATTTTGCGTAACATCAGTTAATAAGAATGCATGGTTGTTTAATCGGAAATAATCTACCCAAACTGTTATAAGTTATTTTTTAAACGCTCCTTAATCAGTTTGAAAAATACTAATCATGAGTAGTCTTACATATAATCAGAAGGACGTTTTCCAAACCGTGCGGCATATATTTTAGAGAAGTAACTGGACTGTTTAAAGCCAACAGCGTGCGTAATCTCTTTGACAGACGAAACCGCTTTGTCTTCTAATAATGATTTGGCTTTTTGTAATCTCACTTCATTGACATATTCATTCAAAGTTAGAGTTGTCAAGGCTTTTACTCTCCTAAACAATTTAGCACGGCTTGTTAATAATGCCTCTGCAATGGTTTCTGCCGTTAGTTTGTATCTCCCAATATTATTGATTACAAAAGTCTCTAAACTTTGGAGAAAGGCGATATCATTTTTAGACATTTTCAACTCTAAAGGAGTCTTCTCTTTATCTATTACAACTTCCTTTTGCTTAGATTTACCAATGTGAGCCACTCGCTCTTGAAATTTATTCACCAAATTACGCGTTATAATTTTGAGTTCTACCTCATGAAAGGGTTTCAAAACATAATCATCGACACCAATCCGTAAAGCGGTCAACTTATCTCGTAGCTCTACCCGTGCGGTCAACATCATGACAGGTATATGTCTGAAATCATCACTTGATTTTAATGATTTTAATAACTCAAAACCATCCATAATCGGCATCATGACATCAGATATAATTAAAGATGGCAAAGTCAAAGAATTAGCAATACGGATTTTTTCTAAAATATCTAAAGCTTCTTGACCATTTTCAGCTGTAATAATTTCATACTCTTCTTCCAATAATTCGGCTAAAAAAAGACGTAAATCGAAATTATCTTCAACAATCAATACTTTATTTTTATGCTGGAGGATATTTATGTCAATAACTTTTTCTTTTGCCGTACGGATAGGTGAAATGGTTTGATTTAAGCGTAATTTAGTTTCTGTATTCAAAGAACCAAAAACTTCTTTTTTAGGAAACTCAAAATAAAAAGCACTTCCTTTTTCTGCTTCAACAGGGCTTTTAGCCCATACTTTGCCATTAAATAATTGAGCATAATCCGAACAAAGGGCTAAGCCTATTCCTGTTCCGGCTGAATAATGGTTGACTTGTCCTAAAGGGTTGTTTGTATTATGGCTAGCTTGATAATAGCGTTCAAAAACACGTTCAATTTCAGAGATGTGAATACCAATACCAGTATCAATAACTGCGACTTGTAATTGATTACCTAAATCCTTTACAACAAGCATAACATTTCCTCCTTTTGGTGTAAATTTAATCGCATTGGATAAATAGTTCGTTACAATTCGTTCCAATTTTTCCTTATCAATTTCAATCTGTAAATCATTAAAAGCTTCATATTTTAAGATTAGTTTAATTTCTTTTTGTTGTGTGTAAGACTCAAAAGAAGCAATGACTTTACGAATAATTAAATAAAAGACTTCCGTCGTTTCATTCAATTTAAGCTTATTTGCATCAAACTTTGTCAAGTCCAAAATTTGAGTGACCAAACCCTCCAATTTTTGGCTATTCTGTAATGCCTTGCTAATTCGTGTCCAGTTTTTGTTATCTAAATTGCCACTATTCAACACGATCTGTAAAGGTGCTTGAATCAAGGTTAGAGGCGTTCGTAACTCATGGGATACATTCGCAAAAAAGCGAGATTTGGCGGCTTCTAATATTCGTCGACTTTTAGCTTCTTCTAATGCTTGATTGGCATGAATAAGCTCTTTAGTACGTTTTTTGACTTCCGTTTCAAGTACTTCATTTTGTTCTACTTTTAGGGTATTCGAACGACGCAGTAGAATGGCAGTAAAAGAAATTAAAACCAATACAATAAAGCCTGCGATAACGATAAGCATCTGTTTCAGAATAGTCGCTTTATTAGCAGTAGTTTCGGCTATCAGTAATTGGTTTTCTATTTCTTTTTGTTCTACTTCAAATGTAGTTTGTAGTTCGCTTATTTTATCAATTAATGTTTCACTATTAGTACTATCTTTATATTCTATTATCCAACCTCTAACCTCATGTGCTTTTTTGTAATTTCCAACTGCGGTGTAGCTTTCATCTAATATGGCATATATATCACTAATAAATTCTAAACTACCTTGCTCTATACTTTCTTGAAGAGCTTTTTCACCATATTCGAGAGAAAGTGGATAGATTTTTCTATTGAGATAATGTTTCGAAAGTGAATAATAGATGTCTACGAATGAAATACCTATCTCATTTTTTTGAATAATCTCTAATGCTTGAAAATATAATTGATTCGCAGATTCAAATTGTTTTTTCACATCTTGATATTTAGCCCTTTTCATTATTACATCGCTAACGCCTTCAAGGTCGTTTCTTTCTTTATATAATAAGTATGCTTTATCATAGATAACTTGAGCAGTATCCAGCTTATTAAAGCCTTCATATATATTTCCTATATTAAAAAGTATGTTCGCCTTTGAATCCTTGTCTACTACTATTTTTAATGCCTTTTCATAATACCTTAATGCTTCGTCATCTCTTCCCATATATGAAAAACTTGAAGCTATATTATTAAGTAATGGTCCTTCGTTTCTTTTTAAAGAAATATCATCAGATGCTTGAATAATGTTCAAAGCAGTGAGGTATGTTTCAATTACCTTATCATTTTGCTTTATCGTTTCGTAATACATGGCATAACTCCAAAGAACAATCATCTTATCTCTATCATCTTCGGATTGATCATAATGTTGTTTTAATAGCTGAGCGTACGTTAGTAAACTATCACTGTGCGTTCCCGCGTTACCATGTGCAAGAAACAAATTTTCATAAGCAGTACCGATACCATATTCTATTTTTTTACCTAATGCTAGCGCTTTGCGTCCATACTTGAGGGCTTGATTAGGTTGATAAGCCCTATAGATTTCGGCTAATTCATTATAATAGTCCGTCTTGATAGAATCATTTTTAACAACCTTTATTAGTTGAATTAAACTATCTACCTCTCGTTCGATAGATTGTGTAAAAGCTGGGTTACACAAAAAATAAATGAACATAATTGCAAGTAATTTCTTAAAGATCATAAGGCACATTTTTTAAAAAAAGCTATTCTAGGTGAAGTGTTAATACAAACAAGGATCAGGATGACTAGGCTCTTTTTCATACCAGTGGTAGTAAGCAGTATTGTAGTATACTCTATCGTATAGTTCAAGCTGTAAATCTATATCACTAACTTGGTAAGCCATTGTTGAACTTCGAGTAATATATTGATTAGCCATTTTAAACGCCGATAAGGCTCTATATTTTAGTTCAATATGCAGTAATCATGCCTAATGCTGCTGGTTGATTTAATCTTCTAATAGATACTACCTGTTTACCATATTCTACGCCCTGCTTTAATTGTTCTTTTCTCAGGCTTTGTATCCAATCTTTGTCACAATGTAGTATAGCCAATTGTAATAGGATGATTCCTTCTAATTGGGTTTGCTTCCCTTGTTGAGCGAAGCGTAGAGCTTCCTTAAAGTAAGGTTATCTCTCTTAAAGCTTTTACATTCAAATTTTGTATAAAGTCATCATAAGTTTTGACTTTTTCTTGAACTGTTGCCTCTTCCCTCAGCGTTTTTCGAATGACGACTACTTCGTTTTGCCCAAATATCTCAATTGATAAAGCAATGTTAAAATTAACTAGATGAAATACTTTACTCATGGTTGCTTTTAAATTTTGGATTACTAATATCCTAATTTGTTACATTATGAAGCGAACCTTCTTAAATAAAAAATTACAATTGATACGATTGTAATTATAATTGATACGATTATAACCCTTCGGTACTAATATAACTTAAATGGATACGATTGTCTTTTCCTTTTTACTTAAGTTATGTTAGGTGTATTCGTTCTAGGTAAGGAAGGAGCAAATGAACACTTGCATTAAACTAAAATGTCGATTTAGTGTAATCTAAATAAATAACTTGAAAATTAAATAACGTGCTGAAATTAGATAAAAAAACAGGAAGGAGTTATTTTCCTTTAGAAATAAAGCCTTTAAGGTCATTTAATAAGCTTAAAATTTTATTTACTGTAACGGTCGCAATATTACTGTCGTATAGTTTTATCTACCCTTTTGCAGTACATATTAATAAGGAAAAACCTTCTTTGGTTCAAACAGCAGAGAAAAAGACTGTTCCAAAAGAACGACAGAAACTCTTGAAGAAAGCTTCGAGTGTCGATATAGATACACCGTTACGTTCCTTTGGAGCACTTAATAACAAAGAAGATATTCCTGAACAAGTCGCCGCTACTTTTGGTGCAGGAACATTAGTTATTCCTATGGATAATATTTATCAGCCAGGAAGTACGGATGGTATTGAGTTAAAAGCATACGGATTAGTAGTTAGGCTTCTTCATGCAAATATACCCGTAAAGCGAGCTATCGCATCGGGAAAATCATCAAAAGGCCAAGTAGATTTTAGTGCTTGGACAAAAGTAGCATACACAGGTACGAATGTTACAAATCGTTCTTTCAAATATGGACCATTTGTAATCGATGCAGCATACAAATGGGATGCCTTTAATTTAATTCAAGGCTGGGGACTTAGTAATAGTGTTAATGTTTATGAGCTTAATGGGAACGCAAACATTCCAATTTACAACACCATAACACATAAACCCAAAGCATACGTTCTGGGAAGTGACCCTACTCATCATACGGGTGTTTATAGTGCGGCAGGTTTAAGTAGTGGAACACATTATGGTTCGGGTAGTAATAGCACAGTAACGACGCTAAACAACGCTTGCTATTCATTTATTTCCAGCCCTCACTCTTGGCACAGTTCAAATACCGTAGCGAATTTAAATAATTTTGTGAAGCAAGGAGGAAACTATTTTGCACAGTGTGAAGCAACACAAGCCTCCGAATGGTATTCTAGTAATAGACTTATCACAACCAATGGAATATCAAAGGGATCTTCAGGTGGTACTCTTACTTATAATTCCTTTCGTGATCCCGTCGCTCAATTTATTGGAGATCTTAACAATAACGAAGGTGGAGCAATTCCAACGATGACAAATGTCACATTTGCAAACAACAGCAGCAAGCGAGAAATTGCCTATGTTGGTAGCGGTAGTTCTCGAAGATATAGACTAATGGGTAGTAGAGTTACATTAAACTCCGGCGTTAATGCAGGAGGGTATGTTTATTATCATGGTGGGCACAATAGTATGAATACGGGAAGTTCAAAGCGAGCTTTATTGAATGCGTTATTGCTACCCGCAAATCCTGTCAATGCTAATTGCGCAATACCTATTTGTAATAACGTAACAAACGCAGGTGCTGTGTCGTCCTCTGGTACATGGTGTGTATTTGACCCTAGTATACCTCTTACAATTCCTAATATAACAGGTACAGGAGCAAGTGGAGGTAGTGGAACGCTTCAGTATCAATGGCAAATAAACACAAATAATGGAGGTTGGACGGATATAAATGGTGCAGTATCTGCAAATTATAATCCACCAAATACTGGCTATGCTATTGGAACTACACAGTATAGAAGAAAAGCTAAACGATCATGTAGTTCTTCGTGGTTGAATAGTAATGCCGTTACCGTTACGATATATCATAATTTCACAAATGCAGGTTCAATAGGTTCAAATGAAACGGGTTGTGGACCTTATAACCCTGCAAATATTTCTAATACAACACCTCCGAGTGGCGGAAGTGGTGGTTCGCCTCAGTATCAGTGGCAGGTAAGTCCTAATAATTCAACAT
>CAZMEH010000399.1:0-2907 GCA_964564885.1 uncultured Saprospiraceae bacterium
TCTGTTCTAAAAAAATGTACAGTAGTATGAAAATTAATACTAAAACGCCTTGTTCTGCGCCGTCAACCCACGAGAAATCGTGGCAAGCCGTTTGCCGTTTGCCGTTTCTTGAAACTTCCACAATAATTTTCAGATAACGATTATAAATTGATAATAAATAGCTGCCCGTTCTTTTGAAAAGTGCTCAATAACGATTAAAGATACAGGAACAATCATTAAAATTTATGGTAGAATATTTTGTAACTCACCTTTCAGTCAATCTTGAGTGTATTGATAAAAGTTCATATTATTAATTTGAATTGAGTTTTTTGTTGCCCTCGTTCGTTAACCAAGACATATACATTTTATCCCAAAGGCGATAAGGAAGCCATAGTTTTAAATAAATTAGCATTTTGGCAACGAGTCCTGGTCTGTATCGTGCCTTCGGACGTCGGACAGTACCCGCTTTAAAAGCTACCTCGGCTACTTGCTTTGGTGTCCATGTTCCAAAAGCTCCTTCTTCTAATGCTTGACTTGAAATAGAATCTATACCCAGCATTAATGCCTGATATGGACCACTTTCCATTCCTAGTACAGCTCCATTAATTGCAAATTTTGAAGAGATAGCACCAGGTTGTAACATGGTAACATCAATACCAAAAGGTTTTAATTCTGCTCGCATCGCTTCGTTCATAGAACAGAGTGCATACTTTGTAGCTTGATATACGCCTCCTCCTGGTGTCGTAAATTCTCCGCCACTTGAGCCAATATGAACAATACGCCCTTTGCCTACTTTTCGCATTCCTGGCAATACCGACTGCGTTACAGCTAATAAGCCAAACACATTTGTTTCGTATTGTCTTCTAACTTCGTCAATAGGAATTATTTCCATTGGTGTCATGATTCCGATGGCGGCATTATTAATAAGAATACCTACTGCACCATGTTTTTCTTCAATGGTTTTTACCGCTTGATGAATGGTTTCCGCTTTTGTTACATCAAGGCGCAGCGTTTGGCAACCTACCTTTTTAAGCTCTTCAATTGATTCGAGTCTTCTTGCAGTTGCAAAAGTTGGATATCCTGCGGTTGCAAATCGGATTGCGGTAGCTTTTCCTAATCCTGACGAACAGCCCGTTATCAAAACGGCTGGCAATTTTTTACTTGTTGACATCTATTTTTTATTTTTATGATGCTACAAATATCTACCTATTACAATTATTAAAAATATCCAAATTGCAGAAGGTTGAATTAAAATTGCAGATTTCTTTGTTTTTTTCTTGTTTGCAAAATAATTCGGTTCTTTGAAACTTCCACAAAATTGTCAAAGAATCTGATATTAAACATGTTCAATATCAAATATAGCCGTAACCATTCCTTTTTGCTTCTTTTCGGTTTTTTCGAAAATCGCCTTACTGCGCCTCGTAGTTCAGCGAACTATACTCAAGAGGCTCGACCGAGTAATAGCAATGATTTTGTCAAGAGATTAGCAACGAGTTTTTAAACAAGTTCATTATGCGGATTAAACTTTTTGGTCTTTTGAAAGTCCAATTACGAAACAATCAAATAGTTTTATTATGAAAAAAATGCCTAACCAATTTGTAAGCATATTCAGCTTACTCTTTCTGACCATCGCAATATTTACAACTACTAGCTGTGAAAAGGAAGTTCTCGAAGAAGAAATTCCAATAGAAAATGAAACGGTAGATTTAACTCATTTACCTTTTGGTGGAGCTATGATTTTACGTAGAGATCAAGGCGATACCGCACCGGATTTTTCATCATTGTGGCTTTGTGGAGTCCCACCAAATGGAGCAGGAAACGCTGATGCAAGTGACTGGACGAATCCTGACGGAACATGGGATTACACCAGAAAGCCGATTGTAGAAGGTAATGTTACTTGGGTAAGTGAATTTGATGTTTCACTTGATGGAAATGGCCAGCGTATAATAACTGGAAATGCTTTACCCGATCATCCTACTGGCGTTTTTCCTATCGACCCAGCGAGCGTAGCTTACCAATATGATCGTAATATGAATGAAATCAAAGAGCGTCCAATCTTATTTGAATTTCCTGAAATTCCTCAAGAGGCTACAGAATCAAGCTGTGTCACATTTGGAGCAGCAGGTATTTCATTGACTGGTAGTGTGATATATCATGGTGCTTCGACTCTTGGCAATGATGCTGCCGCTCATGAACTTTTCGATAGCTACGGAGGACATTCTGATGGTACAAATACTTATCATTATCACTATCCAGCCAAAGATTTGCAAGACCATATTCATACTCATGTAGAAGGTCATTCCGTTCTTACGGGATATATGATAGATGGTTTTGGTATTTATGGCCCGCACGGTGAAGATGGTGAAGTTCTCTATTCTAAAGATTTAGATGAATGTCATGGACACAAACATCCTGTACTTTGGGATGGCGTAATGGTAGATTTATACCATTATCATTGGACTTATGATTTTCCTTATAATATCGGATGTTTCAAGGGCACGCCGCAGTAAGAATAGATTTTAATCTGAAGTGAAATCAAAATAAAACACTTTAATCGACTACTATATTAAAAGCTTTTTAAAACGTAAAAAAATTGCTCGTTACGACATTAGACTGCAAGTTATAACAGCAGTATTTCTTTATGTTGGTGCGAGCGAGTTCGAATGTCATCAACTTAGCATTTTTTAATAGTTATAAGTAAAGTGAAATTGTTTCAAATAATTCACCAATCAGACCTAAGAGGTTTTGGAAACTTATCGTACCCATATAGATGGACAATTACTATTTTTTTGCTTTTTAGAACCCTGAAAGGGTTCAATTTGAGTAGCCATCCCGAGTGCTCGGATTTGGCGTCAAGGAGATTAATAATTAATTGATTTTCAGTGTTCTACATCTATTGCCACGTGCTTTAGCTCGTGGATTTGAATT
>CAZMEH010000400.1:0-1845 GCA_964564885.1 uncultured Saprospiraceae bacterium
GTTATACTATTTAATCTTTTGCATTCAAAAGTGAATAATTTTAAAGTATCTATCATTTTCAATAAGGCTGCGTAACATCAGTTACTTAAATTTGAATTTAAAATCTATAAAGCTTTGGAATTTTTATAGATTTATCCTAACGGTTTTAATACACGATCATAAAAATATAATCATGAGATTTAAAAGTACTATTCTTTTTATTTTCGTTCTGCTTATTTTTGTTAATTGCAATAATTCGCCTGATAATAAGACAACACAAGAAGGTGAATCTACAGATACTTTGAGCCAAGAAAAGGCTAATTCTGATAGTGATAATTATGATAAAGGAAGTTTTGAACTAGAGTCCTATCACAATCAAGAAGTCATTGCAACTTATCAATCTGCCTCTATATACGCCGTAACTACTCACTATTATTTTGAAACAGAAGAAGGTCAGGAGATTTTAGTTATTAAAGGTATGGATGAAGAAACGCAGGTAAGTTTACCTAAAGACATGTTAGAAGAACTTGAACTAGAAAATGAACTTCCAGATGCTAACCCTGAATTTATTGGTAATATGTTTACACTTTATTTTAATGAAAAAGGAAAGGTTTATAAAGTTATTCCTATTCAATAACTCTATTAGCCATGTGTAAAAAACAAACAAATTCTAAAAATCCGATACTGAAATTTCAGTATCGGATTTTTAAATATTTGAACAAAAGCTATCGAATATTCTAAAGGCTCTCGTAAAATTCGTAAAACTCGTCATTAAGCGTTCCAATAAAATCCAAAACTTCTTGTCTTCCTGTAGCTTTATTAGCAGAAGTCCTAAACGTTTGAGGCAATGTGTCCCAAGTTTCGCCCAATTGTTCCTTAAAAGCAATAATATTTTCTTCTACTTGCTTCATCTTTTTAGGCTTATCAATTTTTGTAAATGCAATAACGAAAGGAACGCCCATTTGACCTAAAGAGTTAATAAACTCTAAATCAATTGGTTGCGGAGGGACATTTGCATCAATCAAAACAAAGGCAGTAACTAATTGCTCCCTGTGTTTCAAATAACCATGAATCATTTTTTCCCACTTCTGACGCTGTGTTTTCGAAATTTTTGCATAACCATAACCTGGTAAATCTACAATATGCCATTTAGCGTCCAATTGAAAAAAGTTAAGCAGCTGTGTTTTTCCTGGTCTCCCAGACACTTTCGCCAAACCTGTTCTATCCATTAACATATTAATCAAAGACGATTTTCCCACATTTGAACGACCAATAAAGGCATATTCTGGTTTCTGACTTTTTGGACAAATTGTATGTTGAGGATAACTTCCTACAAAATCTGCGTATACTATATTCATTTCTATTATAATTCTATTGATTTAAGCACTTTACGATAAACATTTCGATAGTCGATTTTTATAAGTACTTGATTAAAGTACTTATAACCTGCTTGCAACAGGCAAGCCTAAAATCGTTCATCCAAATTCATAAATGTACTTATCTGATCACTGTTACAAAACCCGTTAATTCTTCTTTTTCTCTATTTGCTAACTTCAGTTTTATCGAATAATAATAAGTTCCACTAGGAACATATTTACCATTTTCTGTTCCATCCCATTTTGCATCATTAGATTTTGATGCATATATTTCGTTGCCCCATCTGCTAAACACTTTGAAATGTATCACTTCGTAAGGTACATTAGACGATTTAATTTTAAAAATATTGTCGGTTTCGCTATTCACTGATAAAATCTTCGGTATTACGATTTCATCATTTTGAGCAAAACTTGCTAGCGGAATAGATAAAACCGTAAATAACATAAAATACTTCATTAGCATATATCAATAATTACTCAAAAAAATTAC
>CAZMEH010000401.1:0-3037 GCA_964564885.1 uncultured Saprospiraceae bacterium
ACCGCCTTCGACTACGGCATCTCGAATACCTTGAATATCCGTTGGTGTGTTCCGTTTGAAACTATCTTTTAAGAAAGTAGCCACCAAAACGCCATCATCGGTCGCAATTCCGAACAATGCCAAAAAGCCAACCCAAACGGCTACACTTAGGTTAATCGTTTGTATTTGGAAGAGGTCTCGCATATTTTGACCAAAGAAATCAACATTTAAAAACCACGCAGTATCGTATAATCCAATCATTATAAATCCGCCTGCAAAGGCTATGAAAACACCCGAAAAAACCATTAAAGAAATGGTGATAGATTTGAATTGGAAATATAAAATCAAGAAAATAATCGCTAAAGCAATCGGCACAACAAGACTTAGGCGCTTACTGGCTCGGACTTGCTGCTCGTAATTTCCGGCAAAACGGTAATTGATACCATTCGGAACTTCCAACTCGCCATCATCAATTTTTGATTGTAAATATTCTTGTGCATTATTCACAACTTCCACTTCCGAAAAACCATCTTCTTTATCAAATAAGACAAAACCAATCAAGAAACCATCTTCCGATTTAATCGCTTGCGGCCCCTGCTCGTACTTTATTTCTATCAAATCGCCCAAAGGAATTTGTCCACCGCTTGAAGTTGGCAAATAGATTTTTTTCAAAATATCTGGACCGTTTCGCAATTCACGAGGATAGCGAATTCGGATATTGTAGCGTTCTCGCCCTTCCACAGTCGTTGTCATATTCATACCACCGATAGCTGCTTGAATATGTTGTTGCACTTTTTCAACGGTCAATCCATGCCGACTAATCGCCTGTCGGTCAATATCCAACAACATATAAGGCTTGCCAACGATTCTATCCGCAAAAACGGCGGCGTCTTTTACGCCTTCTACGTCTTTGAGGTATTTTTCTAATTCTAAACCGAAAGCTTCTATTTTTGCTAAATCACTACCACGGACTTTAATTCCCATCGGCGCACGCATGCCTGTTTGTAGCATCACCAACCGGGTTTCAATCGGTTGTAGTTTTGGTGCAGAAGTCACGCCTGGCAACTTAGTCACTCGAACTATTTCTTCCCAAATATCATCTGGACTTTTGATTTCATCTCGCCATTGACGGAAGAATTGACCGTTTTTGTCAGGTATTAATTCTTCATTTTTATCTTTTAAATAGTCACCGTTTTTATTGGTTTTGAAGCGAGTGCGATGTCCATTTTTATCAGTTTTATATTCAGATTTATATAAAATTACATTTTCATACATCGACATCGGCGCAGGGTCGAGGGCAGAATTAACACGTCCTGCCTTGCCTACAACGGTTTCAACTTCGGGAATAGCAGTGACCGCCATATCAAGCGTTCGCAAGTTTTTGATGTTTTCTTGCATGCCCGAATGTGGCATTGAGGTTGGCATTAAAAGGAATGAACCTTCGTCCAAAGACGGCATAAATTCCTCACCTGCATTTTTAAAAACCGTATAACCTTGGTATAAAATGAAACCGACTACGATTAGAAAAAGCAATTTAAAACGTAAAAGGAAACGTAGGATTTTTTCATAAAAATGAATAATCACGTAGAAAAAACTAATCAAACTGCCTACTATAATGGCTAAAAACAAGAAGTTGGTCAACACGGATTTTGTAACGCCTAGCGGCATCCATTCTTTGGAAAGGAAGTAAGTAATTCCAATTGCCAAAATGATATTTAAGGTATTTTTCAAATACTTTTGGGTCTGTTTGCTAAACCTATAAGGTTTCAAAAATTTTATAGGTTTGAACTGTCCAAACCGCAACTTTATACCAAAAATAGTATGCGCTAAAGGCGGAATAATCGCAATCGCTACTATAATTGAAGCAATCAATGCAAAACTTTTGGTGTAAGCCAATGGTTTGAATAGCTTTCCTTCTGCGGCTTCCATCGTAAAAATAGGAAGAAAACTAATCACGGTTGTTGCTACGGCAGTAATTACTGCACCTGCGACTTCAGTTGTCGCTTCATAAATGGAAGTGAATAGACTTTCTTTTTCGCCATGTTCGTCAATTCGGGTGACCATACTTTCCATGAGCACAATTCCCATATCGACCATGGTGCCTATCGCAATTGCAATACCCGACAAAGCCACAATATTGGCATCTACACCAAAATATTTCATGGCAATAAAGCACATTAAAACGGCAATTGGTAACGTAATCGCCACTAAAATAGAGGATTTAAAATTCAATAACATTAAAATCACCACGATAATAGTAATCAAAATTTCGAGTGTTAAAGCCTCTTGTAGCGTTCCAATGGTTTCATTAATCAACTGCGTTCTATCATAAAACGGAACAATATTGACTTGCGAAATTGTGCCATCTGCTAAAGTTTTAGTGGCTAAACCAGGTTCGAGTTCGGCTATTTTAGCTTTTACATTTTCGATAACGTCCAATGGATTTGCACCATATCGAGCAACGACGACACCGCCGACGGCTTCCGCTCCCGACTTGTCTAAAATACCTCTTCGAGTAGCGGGGCCAATATTTACTTTCGCCACATCGCCTACTCTGATAGGCACATTATTGTTGGTTTTAATCACGGATTGTTCAATGTCTTCTATCTTTTCGACATAACCCAAACCTCGCACAAAGTATTCCGCCATATTGATTTCGATGGTTTGCGCACCGACATCAATATTGCTTCCCTTGACCGCTGCCATGACTTGCGACAGCGTAATGCCATAAGTTTTCATCGCTTCGGGATTCACGTCAACTTGATACTCTTTGACAAAACCACCAATTGAAGCGACTTCTGCCACACCTTCAGCAGAAGACAAACCATATTTTACATAAAAATCTTGAATCGTTCGGAGTTCGTGCAAGTCCCAACCGCCTGTCGGATTGCCATTTTTGTCTTGCCCTTCGAGCGTATACCAATAGATTTGACCGAGTGCAGTTGCATCTGGTCCGAGTGACGGCTGAACGCCATCGGGCAATGTTCCTGACGGTAAAGAATTCAGTTTTTCTAAAATTCGGCTTCTACTCCAATAAAATTCAACGTCATCATTGAAA
>CAZMEH010000402.1:0-3866 GCA_964564885.1 uncultured Saprospiraceae bacterium
CCAACTTTCCAACTTTCCAACTTTCCAACTTTCCAACTTTCCAACTTTCCAACTTTCCGTTTACCTTTGTAAGATGAAATGGTTTTATAATATTGGAATTGGATTTTATGTGCTTGTTATTCGCATTGTTGCTCGCTTTGGGAATGAAAAAGCACAAATGTGGCTGACTGGGCGTAGAGATGTTTTTAAGCAACTGCAAAAGGTTGAACCTGATGCTATTTGGATTCATGCGGCTTCGCTTGGCGAATTTGAGCAAGGAAGACCAATCATTGAAGCGATTAAAGCAAAGACGCCCAATCAAAAAATACTCTTGACTTTCTTCTCTCCTTCTGGCTATGAGATTAGGAAAAATTATCCTTTGGCGGATTATATTTTCTATTTACCAATAGATAGCCAACGAAATGCAAAACGTTTTATAGCATTAACAAAACCTAAATCAGCCATTTTTATTAAATATGAATTTTGGTATCATTATATTAATGAACTCCATTTGAATCAAATACCTATCTATTCGGTTTCTGCGATTTTTCGGCACAATCAACGTTTTTTCAAATGGTATGGCAGTTGGTTTAGAAAAATACTGTTGAAGTTTGATCATATTTTTGTTCAAAATGAAGCTTCCCTCCTATTGCTTGAAAAACATCATATTTTAAATGCTACAATGGCAGGCGATACACGAGTTGACCGTGTTTGGGATATTAAATCAAAAAAGAAAGATTTTCCAATTATTGAAAAATTTACAAGTCAGCAACCAGCTTTGATTTGTGGAAGTACTTGGCAAGAAGATGAAAAAATAATTGCTGAATATATTAATACGACTAAAAGTCTGCCTTTTAAAATCATCATTGCGCCACATGATATTCAAGAAAAGCATATTAAGGCAATTGAAAATTTATTAAAAAATGCTGCAATTCTTCGCTATTCTCAAGCAAATGATTCTAATATAAAGCAAGCAAATATTTTGATTATTGATAACATCGGCATGCTTTCTTCTATTTATCAATATGGAACGATTGCGTATATCGGTGGCGGTTTGGGCAAAGGGTTACACAATACTTTAGAGCCGATTGCATTTGAATTACCTGTTGTTTTTGGAAATCAGAAATATCAAAAATTTGAAGAGGCGGTTTGGTTAGCAGACAATGGCGGTGGTTTTCCTATTGGAAATTTAGCCGATTTTAAATCTATTATAGAGCAATTGCAAGAGGATAATTTTTATAAAAATGCTTCAAAAATAGCTTTTCAATATATTGAAGATAATCGTGGTGCAACTGAGAAGGTATTGCAAAAATTAAAAAAATAGAGCGAATCCCGATTTCTCGGAGATTCGCTCTATTCTACTTTATTATTACTTTTCTTACAATTTAATATCTTGGAAACTTGCGTCTACAACGTTACCTTCATTGTCAAGCGTAATGCCATAACCTTTCACTATTTCGCTAATTCTAGTTCCACCATCAGCAGAAGCAAAGACGCTACTATTCTTAATATCATAATCGAAAATCAATGGTAACATCAAACGATTACTGATTTTCATAAAGCGATTGGTACTTTCGATTAATTTCTTTGAACCACAATTTGGGCAAGACAAGTAGCTAATCATAATAATTTGCTCACCATTACACTCACTATATAAAACATAGAATTTATCATTTGACAAATTCAATTTAGGATATTCACCTTTGAATTTTTCAATACCTATTTGTAAAGCATCTTTTACATTTTCGTCAAAAGAATTATAATAAATAGGATCAACTTCTAATCCTTTATCTATTTTTGCATTAATACTTAATACTGTTACTATACCGATTAAAAACGCTATAAATGTAGCTTGCTTATTCATAATTAATTGTAATTTAAATGTTACGAGCAGAAAACATATATGAAATCATAATAATTTGTAATAAAAATAATGTTTTATTCTTTTGTTATTATTTCTAACTCATAAAATAGTTAATGAAGTGTTGTTTTTTTAGCAAAAAATATTTTCCCTTATTCATTTTTGCTTCCCAAAAATTCTTAACGAAATATTTTTTAACTTCATTACTAATGAGTTTAGTTAAAAGAATATTTCAATTATTAATATGATAATCTCAGCAAAATAGTGACTATTTTCTAATTATCAAACTGAACTAATATATGTTAAATAGTTTAACAGATATTATTCCTGTTAGTAAAGGTTGAAAATGCTTCTAATAACTACAAATAATTTAAATCACCTGATAAAAGAAGTGGTTGTTTAATAATTACTCGGATGAACCCTGTCTATCAAGTGAGTCACAGGAAGGCTCAGGAGATGTTTTTTTGCCGTTTTTGTCTAATTCATCATACCTCATCGCCTTCTGACAATCAAATAACAATGAGCCGTGATCCATTGGACGAAATACAAATAGATTTTGAAACAGTGTAATAAGCTGTATTTAAAAGGTGTTAAACAAGTTCTTGCTATTGATATAAATGGTAATCCTTCTTATGTTAAACAAAAAACACTTCATTTAAAAATTGAATAAGGAACGCCAGTCAAATAACTTACCGTTAAAACGACAAAGCAGGAATGCTTGTCGAAAATCCACTAAAATTGAAAAAGATATTATTACTTTCGGTTTTATTCGATTTTCAACAAGTATAAATGCTTTTTAACTCAATTACATTTTTCTTATTTCTTGGTCTAGTGCTACTTCTGTACTATTTCATGCCGAGGCATTGGAAAAAGCATTTTTTACTGATGGTCAGTTATATTTTTTATGGGTTTTGGGATTGGCGATTTTGTTTTCTGATTCTCTTCTCTACCGTTTTAGATTTCGTTATTGGTCAAAAAATTCATGCGACAGAGGACGACACACAACGAAAACGTTTATTAAGTATTAGTGTAATTGGAAATCTTGGCGTTCTCGTCTTTTTTAAATACTTCCATTTTTTTACTGATTCTTTTATTCAATTAATGAATAATCTGGGCTGGCAAGCTGATTTTATTCAATTGCATTTGATTTTGCCCGTTGGTATTTCCTTTTATACTTTCCAAACCTTGTCTTATACCATTGACATTTATAGAAAAAAACTTCAGCCAACTACTTCTTTTAGCAGTTTTGCATTGTTTGTAGCATTCTTCCCGCAGCTGGTCGCTGGGCCGATCGAACGAGCAAGAGATTTACTTCCTCAATTAAAAACACTCGATCTACCAACACGAACGCAGTTCAAAGAAGGTTTTATCTTTATCACTTTTGGTTTAACGCTCAAAATGATATTTGCAGATAACGCTGGTCAGGTGGTCAACTTAGTTTTTGCAAATCCTCAAAACCATTCTACCACAGAACTCCTCATTGCGCCTTTTCTATTCTTAATACAAGTCTATGGCGATTTTGCAGGGTATAGCCTTGTCGCTCGTGGCGTTGCCAAAATGCTTGGCGTAGAACTGATGGTCAATTTTAAACAACCTTTATTATCTACGAATTATACTTCCTTTTGGCGCAGGTGGCATATTTCCTTATATCAATGGTTCAGAGAATATTTATACATTCCACTCGGTGGAAGCAGAAAAGGCATTTTTCGTACTTATCTGAATATTCTAATTATTATGACTTTGCTTGGTCTATGGCATGGTTCGAGTTGGACTTTTGTGATTTGGGGCTTTTTAAATGGTGTCATTCTAGCATTTGATAAGTTTTGGAGTGATAATATTATACAACGTAAAGAAGTTTCACCAAGGTTTCGTTTTTCACAATTCCCTAAAATTGCGCTCACCGTTTTGACCTTTTCAGCGACCCTAATCATATTTAGAAGTTATAGTTTTAGCAAAGCCGTCAATTATTTCCAACAATTATTCCTATTTAATGACTTTTCTATTAGTACTAGAATTAGCTTGACTA
>CAZMEH010000403.1:0-2973 GCA_964564885.1 uncultured Saprospiraceae bacterium
TACTTTTTATTCTTTTTCATTTTAAAATGCTTCTGTTTTCAAGAACCGCCGAAAGATACGATAAAAGAACAATTGAACAATTGAACAGCCGAACAATTGAACAGCCGAACAGTTGAACAACCGAATGTAGAAGTTTTAACCTAAAATTGAAAACAAAGTTTTCAAAAAACACTTCTTCATTCAATTGTTCGGTTGTTCAAGTATTCAATTGTTCTTATGTTCTTATGTTCAATAGAAATCATTATCATTGTATATAAAAATTATCCTTTACAAAATTCAACTATGAAACTTAAAATATTTAGCTGCTTTATGCTTTTCTGCTTCTTGCAAACGTCTTTTATCTTATCTGACGATAAACCTGCTTATATTATATATAATAGCAAAGGCGAGCAAGTCGATTATAGTGAAATGATAAAACAGCTCAAAAAGGCAGACGTTGCTTTCTTTGGCGAATTGCATAATAATCCGATTTCGCATTGGCTACAATTGGAAGTAACCAAGGATTTATACAAGGCTAAAAAGTCTGATTTAGTGCTTGGCGCAGAGATGTTTGAAGCTGATAATCAATTGATACTCGATGAATATTTGGCAGATATGATTAGCAAATCTAACTTCAAAAAAGAAGCTAAGCTTTGGCCCAACTATGATACAGATTATCAACCATTAGTTGAATTTGCAAAAGGAAACAAGCTTGATTTTATTGCTACAAATATTCCTAGGCGTTACGCTTCTACTGTTTTCAAAAAAGGAATTGAGTATTTAGATAGCCTTCCTGATGCGTCAAAAAAATACATTGCGCCACTTCCGATAAAAGTTGATTTGGAATTGGAAAGCTATAAATCTATGCTCGAAATGATGCGTGGACACGGCGAAAATACTAATTTCCCAAAAGCGCAAGCCATCAAAGACGCTACAATGGCGCATTTCATTTTAAAAAACTGGAAAAAGGGGCAGTTATTTTTGCATTATAATGGCGCATTTCATTCTGATATTTACGAAGGAATCAATTGGTACATAAAAGATCAACGCAAAAAGACAAAAATTGCAACTATTTCAACAGTCGAGCAAGATGATGTCAGCAGCCTTTTAGAAGAAAATAAGGGCAAAGCAGATTTCATTATTTGCGTTCCAAGTTCAATGACAAAAACGCACTAATTCATTTACCATTTACGATCATAAATCCTGTTTGCTGACAGGATTTATGATCGCAAATGTTTTGTAGTCAAAAAAAATATATAATGTCTTGTTTACAAAACTACAATTCCTAGTTTTGCTTTATCTACTCGGTCTTCGCATCATAAAATCATTTGCCACGTGCTTTAGCTCGTGGATAAAGTGTTAAAATAAAGCTCGGGCTTTAGCCCAACATAGCATAGTGTTTGGCTAAAGCCGATGTTTTTTCATTGAAACCACGAGCTAAAGCACGTGGCAAATGATAAAAAATTCCAAATTATCATTCACAAAACACTTGCAATCTAAATTTCTAATTCCTAATTCCTAATTAAAAAAGATGTCTTTACTAAAGAAACTCGCCAGCGAAACCGCTATTTACGGTTTAAGTTCCATTGTTGGACGACTACTCAATTATTTGTTGGTACCGATGTACACTCGAATTTTTTTGCAAGGCGAGTATGGCGTTGTAACTGAGTTATTTGCTTGGGTTGGTGTACTCATGGTCTTTTTCACCTATCGGATGGAAACGGGTTTCTTTCGCTTTGGAACAGATGAGAAAGAGCGAGAAAATGCTTTTTCTACTATCATGCTGACCCTTTTGATAAGCACGCCTATCTTATTTTGTTTATTGACTTTCAATGCGCAAAGCATTGCAAACTGGCTAGAATATCCGACGCATCCAGAATATGTCATTTGGTTTGCGCTGATTTTGGCTATGGATACGCTTTCTGTTATTCCATTTGCACGATTGCGATTAGAAAACAAACCTTGGCGATTTGCGGCTATCAAATTAACAGGTATTGGTTTTAATATTAGTCTAAATCTGTTCTTCTTATTGCTTTGTCCATACCTGATAAAACAAGGTTATACAGGTTTTGAACAGGTATACAATCCAGAAATTGGCGTTGGTTATGTGTTCATTTCGACATTAGTTGCCAGTGCTGCGACCTTGCTTTTGCTCTTACCTGATATTCTAAAATTACAATTCAAATACGACCGTGCACTCATGCGTAAGATTGTTATTTATGCTGCGCCATTGATGATTGTTGGTTTGGCTTCGGTTATCAATGAGCTGTTTGACCGAACGATGCTCAAATGGTATTTGCCAGGCACAACGCAAGAAAACCTCGCTGAATTGGGTGTTTATTCTGCGGTTTATAAACTCGCCATGTTGATGTCCTTATTTACACAAGCATTCAATTATGCGGCGGAACCGTTCTTCTTTTCAAATGCCAAACGGGATGATGCGCAAGCCATTTATGCGCAAGTTGCGAAGCTATTCACGATGGTTGGCTGCGTCGCATTTTTAGGTATTTTACTGTATTTAGATATTGTAAAATACTTCCTCGGTGACGATTTCCGGGAAGGTTTACACGTAGTTCCTATTTTGTTAATGGCGAATTTGTGTTTGGGTTTATATTATAATTTTGCGATTTGGTACAAACTGAAAGACAAAACGCACATCGGCGCATATATCGCTATCGGTGGCGCAACGATTACTATTGCCTTGAATTTGCTTTGGATTCCGACATTGGGCTACACGGGTTCGGCTTGGGCAACTTTGATTTGTTATGCTTTCATGGCAAGTGCGGCTTATTTGGTTGGACAACGTTATTATCCGATTCCTTATCCGATTCCTCGCATTTTGTTATTGATTGCATTGGCTTTAGTGACTTACGGAATCAGTATTCCTATTCGTACTCAATTTGGCGATGCAACATTTATGATTTATTTCTTGAATACTGTTTTAATGTTTGGCTTTTTGGGTATGATGTATTGGTTGGAAAAGGATTGGATTAA
>CAZMEH010000404.1:0-6521 GCA_964564885.1 uncultured Saprospiraceae bacterium
ACTTTGGTTGGTATCATGTCGTTTTGGATGATGAAAAAATCTATGAAGATGTTGAGAATGCAATAGGGATAGGAGATGCAATTGACGACTTGTCAGATATTATTTATGATTTGCTGGAAGTGAAATGGAAAAAAGAGAATAATAGTGAAAGTGATGCTTGGTGGTTTTTTGAATTAATGTTCTATACGCATACTCAGCAGCATTTATTAGACCTTTTAAATTATATAAAAAATAAGAATGACTAAAATGTTAACTGTTCGTTCTGAGACTGTTAATCATTGTTCTTGTGGAAAGTTGTATAATCGGGAGGAAAAAATCGGCTAACAACCATAGGACAGGTTGTTAGCCGATTTTTCATTGAAAAAAAGATGATTTTAGCGAGTCAGTTTTTTGAAATCCATGCCACTTGGGTCTTGAAAAATTCGTAAATCAAACTCCGGTACAACCGCTAAAATATGGTCGAAGATATTTGCTTGAATATCTTCATAATTTGCCCATTCTTGGTCTTTACTAAATACGTAAATCTCGATTGGTAAACCATGTTCCGTTGGTTCAAGCTGTCTGACCAAAAAGGTCATTTCCTGATTAATCATCGGATTGTTCATTAAATAGGCTTTGACATAAGCACGAAATGTTCCAATGTTGGTCATCCTTTTACCATTCACTAGACTAGAATTATCAACCTGTTCTAGTTTATTATTTTCTTGTAATTCTGCTTTCGTTTTTTCAATATAATTAGAAATATACTGAATTTTACTAAATCGATTCAGCATATCTTCTGTACAAAATTGAATGGTATTCACATCTATACTAATGGAGCGTTTTATCCTCCTGCCACCTGAATTGGACATGCCTCGCCAGTTCTTAAATGACTCCGTAATTAGCGCATAAGTAGGAATTGTAGTAATTGTTTTATCCCAGTTTTGTATTTTAACGGTCGTTAAAGCTATTTCAACAATATTACCATTTGCACCATATTTTGGCATTTCAATCCAGTCGCCATTAGCAACCATTCGGTTGGCGGATAATTGTATTCCAGCTACAAAACCCAAAATAGCATCTTTAAAAATAAACATCAATACTGCGGTAAGCGCACCTAAACCACTAAATAAATAAACAGGCGTTTTGTTCAATAAGATGGAAAAGATAAAAATACCGCTGGTAAAGTAAATGAGGATTTTAAAAACTTGAATAAAGCCTTTTATTGGAATCCTATCTGAAACCTCGTAGGTTGTATAAATAGCCAAAGAAGCATTTAGAAAGGCATCAAGTGCTAGTACGGCAATCGCAATCATGTAGATTAAAACGACTCCATTAATCAAATTAATGAACCAATCATAACCTTCAAAAGGAATGGAAATAGACATGTAAAGTACAACAGCTGGCGCAAGCCAAGCTATGCGATTGAATACTTTTTCTTTTAGAAGCATATCATCCCATTGCGTTTCCGTGCGACTAATAATAGCCGTTAGACCTTTCAGGATAAAATGTTTTGTCAGCCAAAAAGCAATTAAACTGACAAGAATAATCAATACAAAAATTAAACTTCGTGCTAAAATATCTGCTGTAAATAAATCTAAGCCTTGATTTATTATCCAATTTTTAAAAATTTCAAACATGCGTCTTTTATCTAAATTTGAATCAATTTTTCTTGTTCAAATATTTAATATAATTACCCAACTTCAACACCTAGCTCATCAAATGAAGTTTGACTAAACTGGGATGAAATTGGAACTGTATTCAAAGGTAGTTAAACCTTAGACAAGTGCGCCATGAAGCATTAACCTAGTCAAATAAAAAATAATACGACCTCGCTGAGGTCACTACATAGAGCAAGGTCATATTATTTTTATGCGAATTCTACTTAAACTTTAAAACATCGTCTTTTAGCTTAGAATATTTGTAATTCATAATATCAAGTACATAGTTTTGGTTTAATTTCCATGGACGTTTTGTACCTTGTTTTGGAAGTTTGCCTTTTGCACGCTCGATATAGCCCGATGAGAAATCAATCAACGGAATATTATCCATGTCTCCATTCAGTTCTGGAGTAACTTCTCTGGTGTTGGTTTTGTGCATATGATTGATGACACGACAAATAAACTGAGAAGATAAATCTGATTTTAATGTCCAAGACGCATTGGTATAACCTGTGATTAATGCCAAATTTGGAACATTGCTAAACATCGTGCCACGGTAAACATATAACTCAGATGCTTTGACTTTTTTATTATTAACGGTTACTTGCAAGCCTGCCATGAACTTCAGATCCAAACCTGTTGCCGTAACAATAATATCGGCTTCGAGTGTTTCGCCAGACTTCAGTAGAATACCCGTTTCCGTAAATTGGTCGATATGGTCAGTGACGATTTCTGCTTTCTTTTTTGCCAAAGCATGAAATAAATCACCATCAGGAACTAAGCAGAATCGCTCATCCCACGGATCGTATTTTGGTGTAAAATGCTTCGCAACATCATAACCTGTACCAAGTGCTTTTTGCGTTCCATCACGGATTATTTTCTTAACCCATTTAGGTTTTTTCTTTGCCAAATAATAGAAAAACATGCCAGTAAGTACTTTTTTCCAACGAGATATACTGTAAGCAATTTTCGATGGTAAGGTTTTCCGTAAGAAATTAGCCGTCTTATCTTCTGACGGTGCAGACGCAATGTAACTAGGCGAACGTTGCAGCATGATAACTTTTGACGCCTCTTTAGAAAGCGCAGGAACAAGCGTTACCGCAGTTGCACCGCTACCGATTACAATGATTTTTTTATCAGTATAATCAATATCAGAAGTCCACTTTTGCGGATGAATAATTTGACCTTTGAATTTATCTGCGCCTTTGAAATTTGGTGTGTAACCGTGGTCGTAATTATAATAACCGCTACACATCAATAAGAAATTGCACGTAAATTGAACGGTTTCTTTTGTGTCCGTCCGTTTTACCTCAATCGTCCATTGCTGTTCTTCGCTTGACCATTTTGATGTGATAATCTTATGATTGTAGCGAATATTTTTCTCAATGTCTTCTTCTTTTGCAGTATCACGGATATATTTTAGAATATCGCCACCATCAGCAATTGCTTTAGATAAAGTCCAAGGACGGAAGGTGTAACCGAGCGTGTACATGTCGGAATCGGAACGAATTCCAGGATACTGAAACAAATCCCATGTGCCGCCGATGGTGTCTCGCATTTCGAGTAAGGCGTAAGTTTTGTCGGGACAATCTGTTTGTAGATAATGTGCTGCGCCAATGCCAGAAAGCCCAGCACCGACAACAATTACATCAAAATAATTGGTTGAATTACTCATCTTTTAATTATCTGTTTTAACTTTAGTTAGTTGTCTGAAATTAATCTGTTTTTTAAAGGAAGATCGTTTTGCTGTCAGAGGTTAGACCATTCGCTACGCTCATTGAGAGAAGTTAGATCATACTACTGTCCAAAATGAAAAAAATGAACGAAGTCAGATAGGAAGCACAAAGGCACAGCGTTAACAGATTTATTTTTAGTCCTCATTTCCTCTGTACCTTTGCGTCTCCGTGAATGAAATAAATGGTCTCATCTCTGACAGCGGAGCTATCTTCTTTTTTACTTCCAACCTTTCCAGAAATAAGTCTTATAAATAGTGATGCCGAAAAAATAAATAAGACTAATATAGCCTGTGATGTCAATCCAAAGTGGCTTTTCTGGATAATAATATAATGCATAAACCGCTGCTGCTAAGATGAATGCAAAAATGATAAAAGTAGGCAAACGCAGTTCTTTTGTTCGACTAGGATAGGGATATTTCCAAGGAATAAAATGTAAAACAGCAACAATCATGATGATGATGAAATTTGCCATTTGACTAAAATCAAAAAAGAAGAACATATAAAATGCTACAAAATTCCAAAGTACTGGAAAGCCTTCAAAATGTAAATCGTGAGTAACGTAAGTTAATTTTCCATAATAAAAACAAGAAGCCAATAATAGAACACAAATCCCTAAAAAGGCTAAATGCGGTGGCATTAATTCAGCTTCGTATAAAAAATATGCAGGAATAACGGCATAGGTCGTGAAGTCAATCACATGGTCAATCGCATCTCCACTGAAATTCGGTAAAACTTCTTGAACTTTAACGGCTCTAGCAAATGTCCCATCAATCCCATCTATAAAGAGAGCGATAGTCAAATAAACAAAGAGATCGACATATTCATGCGCTTGAATCGCAAGAATAGCAAGGAATGCAAAGATGATTCCTGAAGCTGTAAAGGCATGAACGCTCCAAGCTAATGCTTTGCGAAATGTAGAATGATTTTCCATTTAAGTCATTTTTGTTACTAGTTACTTGTTATCGGTTTAATTGTCTCAGGTTAAAAGAAGTTGATATTGAACTTGTTTAAAAAATCACTGCTAATCTCTTGACAAACCATTGATATTCCTATACTTCAGCTATTTTTATTTCGGTAGCTTTGGCTACCAGAATAAAAATGTCCCGATAGCTATCGGGATCGTATTGAAAATCAAGCGTTTAGCAATAGTTTTAGTATGAGTTTTTAAACAAGTTCATTGTTTTGATAAGTTTTAAATTACTAACAATTTAATTAATTATTAATACTAAACACCAAATACCTAACCACTTAAAAAAACAAATTTATAGTTTTTATTGAAAATCAATAGCTTTGTACCACGATGCTCTAAAATTAAAATTATTTATAATGAAAAAATTCTTTCCAACGGCTGCCTTGTTAGGCGTTTTAATATGTTTTGGACTTTATCTTCACTTATTTACAGACGCAAAAGTATTTTGGTCTGGATACATTGCTATGATGCTTTTTTATGCTTTGGTATTTTTCTTCGGAACATACATTGCAGAAAAGAAAAGAGGTGATAAAGACTTAATGTTAGCAGGACGAGGCTTGCCACTCGGAGTGGCGATTTTTACCATGAGCGCCACTTGGGTCGGTGGAGGATATATCAATGGTACTGCCGAATATGCCTATAATGCGGGCTTAGTTTGGGTGCAAGCACCTTGGGGCTATGCGATGAGTTTGGTCATTGGCGGATTGTTTTTTGCTCGAAAAATGCGCCGTTACAAATTCAAAACGATGCTCGATCCATTGGCGCAGCGATTTGGTAAACGAATGGGCGCAGTCCTTTTTATCCCTGCCTTGACGGGTGAAATATTTTGGACAGCAGCTATTTTGGTTGCGCTAGGAACAACCTTTTCAACTGTTCTAGGAATTGATACACAGACCTCTATCATATTGTCAGCGGTTATTGCGATAGCTTATACTGCAATTGGCGGACTTTGGGCAGTAGCGATGACGGATATTATACAAATGACTTTATTGCTTCTAGGTTTGGCATTAGTTGTACCGTTTGCTTTGGCGGAAGTGGGTGGCTGGGATTTAGCTTGGTCAACTTATCAAGAGAAAAATGGTGCAGCGGCTTCATTTTTTCCAAGTCGAGAAGCTTTAGGTAGTTACTATTGGAACTGGTGGGATTGTGCGTTGTTGCTGATGCTTGGTGGTATTCCTTGGCAAGTATATTTTCAAAGAGTGTTAGCATCAAAAGACGAAAAAACAGCGATGTGGTTATCATTAATCGCAGGTGGTGTTTGTATTATCGCTGCTGTTCCTGCGGTGATGATTGGAGTTATTGGTGCAAATATTACTGATTGGGCGGCTTATGGTGCAGCTACTGTAAATTTAGAAAATGATGCTTTAATTTTACCTTATGTTATTCGCTATTTAACGCCAACGGCAATTGCAACCGTTGGGTTAGGCGCAGTAGCTGCTGCGGTAATGTCATCAGTGGATTCTTCTATTCTTTCGGCTTCTTCATTGGCGACATGGAATGTTTATCGACCTTTAGTTAAGCCAGATATTTCGACAGATAATCTTAATAAAGTGCTAAAAGCCTGTATTTGGATCATTGGGATTGCTGCTACTTTGATTGCTTTAAATGTAACGAGCGTTTATGCGTTGTGGTTTTTGTGTAGCGACTTTGTGTATTGTTTGCTCTTCCCTCAGTTAGTCACCGCACTATTTGACAAAAAAGCGAATACGCTTGGTTCTATTGCAGGTTTTTTAATTGCGGTAGTACTTCGTTTCGGTGGAGGAGAACCAACGCTTGGAATACCAGTATTTATAGATTATCCGATGATAGAAGATGGTATTGTGTTATTTCCATTTAGAACTTTTGCAATGGTAAGCAGTTTATTGGGAATTATTATCGTTTCTAGGTTAACCCAAAAATGGGATAAAGCGAAGGAGTTGGTGATGAATGAATAAAGCTTACGGTTCTTTGAAAAATTCTGTGGAAGCTTCAATAATCGGCTGACGGCACACAGATTGCCACGCCTGCCCCGAAATATGGGATTAGCGTCAATGAGATTAATAATTAATTGACTTTCAGTGTTTTACATCTATTGCCACGTGCTTTAGCTCGTGGATTTGAATTTTAAAAAAACTAGGACTTTAGTCCAACATTGTGCTGTGTTGGGCTAAAGCCCGATTTTTCATTTTTACTTTA
>CAZMEH010000405.1:0-1677 GCA_964564885.1 uncultured Saprospiraceae bacterium
ATTGAAAAATTAATTTTTAATTTACTCTAAATCTTAGCAGTAAAACCTAAATAATACTCAATTATCTTTGCTTCATGATCCAGCAACCATTGCTTTCTTTCCAGGCCTCCACCATAACCTCTCAATTGACCATCTTTTCCTATAATTCGATGACAAGGAATGATAATTGCGATTCGATTACAGCCATTTGCATTTGCGACTGCTCGAATCGCTTTTGGTTTTTCTAATAAAATGGCTTGAGCTTGATAAGAACGAGTTTCTCCGCAAGGTACTTTGAGCAAAGCGTTCCAAGCTAATTTTTGAAACTCCGTTCCAGGTGCATCTAAAGCAACTTCAAATGCTGTTCGTTTTCCATTAAAATATTCTTTGAGTTCCGTTTTTGTTTGCTTAATGTGCTTGTTTTCGCCCATTAGAATAGTAGCATTCAGTAAGCGTTGAATGTCTTTGAATTCCGTTTCGAGCATTTTTCGATCAACAAATTCTGACAAACAAATCCCTTTCTCCGTAGCGCAAATGAACATTTCACCTAATGGTGTTGTGATTCGCTGAACCAGTATAATATTCTTTTCTTTGCTTTTCCCTGGTGCTTTGCCAACGACTTTCTTAAACGTATATGCAAAACCGCTTAACGATCCGTAGCCATTTTCAAATGCCGACTTCGTTACACTTTTTCCGCCTTTCAATTCTTGATAGGCGTTATTGATGCGCAACATTCGTTGATAAGCGTGAAAAGTAACTCCGTAATGTTTATTGAACCACCTCCTCAAATTCTCTGGACTAATTCCATTTTCTCGAAGCTCGTAATCTTTGATTTTACCTTTTGGATTCGCTTTTATTAATGCCAATGCTTTTTCCACTTCGGCTGGCGGTTCATTGCTGTTTTGAGTTGGCTTGCAGACTTTACAAGGTCGGTAGCCATGTTCCAACAATTCTTTTACTTCTGTGAAGAATTCCACGTTTTCAAACTTTGGTTTTCTTGTTCTACAAGTAGGGATACAAAAAATACCTGTTGTTTTCACGCCAACTAAGAACGTTCCGACAAACTGACTATTTCGTTCAACTAAGGCTTTATAATATTTTTCTATCGTTGAATTATCCGCTATTTGCATTTGATTATTTTTAAATTTCTCTTATTGCAAATTAACAGTTTTGAAAAAGGTTGAGCAACCGAAAAATGAACAAGTAACTTTTATTTTAGATAAAGTAATACTGCTAATAATGATTTTTCGGAGTCATTTTTAAACGTTGCAAACATTGGGTAGGTAACAGCTAAAGGCATATGCACGAAATTATATTCTTCCTAAGTTTTATCGTTTTCAATTGCTCTTTCTTCATCTACTTTTAAAAGAATCTTATCTTCAAAAATAACATCAGAATTTATATAATCTAAGTATTTGTTACTCAATTCAACTACTTTACCTTTCAGTTCTTTTCCTTCTTCTATTATTATAAGATTTACAATATCTTTTCTCTTATAACCAACAGGTTTGCCCCATTTGGAAGCATTTTCTATTTCGACGCCTAACCTATCACCTTTTGTGTTTGGCTTATAAAAGAAACCACCCGAACGATTAGCCATCTCTATTCTTAAGGAATCGATGTAACTGATAAAAATAGCTGTTTGCTCAATAGCTTCAAGTGCAATCTTGTACTTCTCTTCTGATTGTTCTTTTATTA
>CAZMEH010000406.1:0-3149 GCA_964564885.1 uncultured Saprospiraceae bacterium
TTGCCTCGTCTAATAATGCAATAATCGCATTATAAACATCAACCTGACTATCAAATTTTGGATCTGGAATTTCGGAATTTCCGACTTCGCTATAAGGAATATCTCCAAAAGCTGCCGCCGCCGTTCCTACTGCGTGCGCTTCTACCACTTTGGAAATACCTTGTAAAAGTGTATTGTCAGAATTTTGATAGATTTGACGCATATTCGTCATCACACCAATATAAACCGCTCTCCAAGTTCCATCAGCGTCACTCGGCGCAATATTGTAATTATATTGATTTGCAAAAATAGCTGCAAAACCAATCAATTGACCGGTGTACATACCGGACACATTCGCCAAACGTCCGCATTGAACTTGCACATTTGCTAGCATTCCGCCCGTTAGGAATAACTTGTCTTCAATGTCTTCTAACACAATATCATTAGGATTTTCATTAATCCCTTCGACCAGACTTTCGCAGGAAGTCATCACCGTCGCTATTGTTATGAATATATATATGAATATTTTATTTTTCATTTTTTTTAAAATTGCTGTTGAACCTCTTCCAGCCTCTCCAATAGGAGAGGAGTTTTTTATTAATTCTCCTCTTTTGGAGAGAAAAAGGAAGGTCTAAAAATTAAACAAAGCAGAAAATAGGAATGACTGAGTTTGTGGGTTTGTAAAATATTCCACGCCCAAAGCTTGTCCAACACCATTCTGATTAATCTCTGGGTCGATTCCCGGTACTTGGTTGATGTTAATTAAATTTCTACCTGAAACAGATAAAATGATGTTTTCAAAACCTTTGATATTTTTACCATCTAATGTATAACTCAAAGAAATTTCACGAACCTTAGTAAAAGTCGCATCATAAATATTGAAATTGTACGCTTGATTTGCACCAAAACCGCCTCCAATACCTGTACGATACCAACTCTCGTCTAATAAAACTGGACCAGCACCAAAATTCTTAACATTTCCACGAACGGTTGTTCCTGCTAGAACGACATCGCCAGCGTAGTTTTCTAAGTTTTGTGCAAGTGTTACCAAATTTGCCGTTTCGGTTGTTGTACCAAATCTATTCAAAACGTGAAGCGTCCTAGGATTGAAAACGCCACCTTGAGAATGCTCAATGACAGCAGTAAAACGAAATTGCTTATAAGATAAATTCAAACTCAAACCGCCTCTCCAATCTGGATTTGGGTCACCTAAAACAACCGAACCATTCGTCAATATTGGGAAACCATCTTCATTCAAAATGAAATCACCGTTTTCATCAACTTGAGAACCTGTTCCGAAAATCACACCTAAAGGATAACCTTCCACCGCAGAAGAAGCAACCGCACCGCCACCTAAATCAATAGAAGCCGTTCCAAAAAGGTCAGTTACTAAGTTTTCGTTTTTAGACCAATTCAACGCAGCATTGAAATACCAATCTTTGCCTTGAACGAAAGTATAACCTAAATCCAACTCCATTCCTTGGTTTTCCATCGCTCCGAAATTACCGTATTGCGTAGAATAACCAGAAGATGGCGTCAAACTAACATTCAATAAAATGCCTTCTATTTGGTTTTGGTAATAAGTGAATGATAGAGATAATTTATTTTCTAAAAATCTCAAATCCGTTCCTAATTCCCATTCCGTTTTGATTTCTGGCGAAAGGTCTGGATTACCTAAGTTATTATCAACACGAAAACCACCACCAAATAAATCAATATCTAACCCATTATTCAAAGTAGAATAAGTGAAACTACCTTCTGAAAGGGTTTGGAATCTATGCGCAGATGGCTGAACACCAACCTTGCCCCAAGACGCCCTCAACTTTGCAAATGATAATGTTTTCTGTTCGCCAAGCAAATCTGTAATGTCCCAAGCCAAGTCAGCCGCAGGATAAAAGAATGCGCCGCTTACCGTAGAAGAAGCCTCTACTGCACCAGAAAATTTAACATATAATTGGTCAAGAATATCAAAATCTAAAATACCGTAACCACGATTAGAGCGTCTATATGTAGAAGCTTTTTCAAATATAGATGCTTCCGCAGCTGTATTTAAAGAAGTGGTTTCTTTACTAGAATTGACTAAGAAACCAGCAATTTGCCCAGAGTTTCTTTGATAATATCTATCATTGATACTCCAACCTGCTGTTGCCGTCAAGCCAATCGCATCGGTTAATTTAGCCGTTGCTTTTCCTAAAAGGTCAAAAGATAAATCCCTTGTACCAATCGCATCTTCTCCTAAAAATCCAGTTTGCGTATCACCAGCAGAACCGACAGGCAAGAAATAAGTACGCTTATCTTCCGAAATATCCGCATTCGCTCTAGTGATGATTTGCAACCATTTGTTTGGTGTAATCGTCAATTGCGGTGTCATCATAAAACGATTAACAGCCGTTGAACTTACTTGATTAAATACGGTAAATAATGGATTATTATAAACAGGATTAACAGAATTTCCTAAATATCTTCTGTAAGAACGGTGACGTTTGCTAGACGCAACTCCATCGCTATCAAAATAAGTACCTAGATAATCGGCATTATCAAAATCGGCAGGCGTTCGAGTTAAACCTAACATCAAACCAGCTACGTTTTGACTTTGTTGAATCCTATTAGAAGTAGTATAAGTATAAGCTGCTTTGTTGGATAATGTCAACCAATCATTCAAGTAAGCAGTATAATTAAACCTTAAATTGGTACGATTGTAAGTAGATTCTTTGATAATTCCGTCTTGCGACGTATTACCTAAACTAAAAAAGTACGTTCCTTTAGTTGTTCCGCCACTTATCGTTAAATCATTTTGCAAAAATTGCCCGTTTTGGAAAACAGCATCCCAGTTTTTATCCGTAAATGTTTCCGTAGAATTTTTTTCTAAAATTGGATAATAAATAGAACCATCGTCGGCAACAAAACGCTCGCCACTTTCATCAAAAACATCTAAACCACCAGAGCGGTCTGGAATATAATCGCCCCAAGATTCGGAAGATGTTGGATTGTAAACACCATTTTGACCTTGACCAAAAAGGTTTTGCATTGGAATACGTTCAGAAACTTGGTCAACCGAATAAGTCGATTTGAAAGTAATCTTAGGTTTACCCAATTTACCGTTTTTAGTGGTAATCACAATTACACCATTTGCCGCACGACTGCCCCAAAGTGCAGCAGCAGAAGCACCT
>CAZMEH010000407.1:0-1605 GCA_964564885.1 uncultured Saprospiraceae bacterium
CCAAAACAGCAGGTTGACTAGAAACAATTCCCATCAATAAGCTAAATGGTATTTTGAAGATTTTATAACCAACAAACAAAACAATCATAACGCCAAAAACGGTGATTAATGCGCCAGAAAGGAATAAAATTCCACCTTGTCCAGTCAACATCGTTTGCAAAAAAGTGTGTCCAGAACGAATGCCAATACCAGCCAAAAGTAAAGTCAAACCAAATTGACGAAGCGTCAAATTAGCACTATAAGGTAGTTGCCACGTAATAGAACCTGTTTTACGAACAGAACCCAAAATCAATGCAACAATCAAAGGACCGCCAGCAAAACCAAGGTTAAAAGTTAATCCGCCAGGGAATTCAAAGGTTATCATTCCTATGAGCAAACCTATTGCCATTCCTAAACCAAATGAGAACAAATTAATATGACTCAAAGCCTCATATGAATTCCCGAATAATTTGGATAATTCAGCGATATCTGCTCGTTTGGCGACAATTAAAATTCGGTCACCCAATTCGAGAACCGTGTTGCCGCTTGCCAATAAATCAACATCACCTCGTTGAACCCTTGTAATAATCGTAGAATATCTTTCTTGAAGATTGAGCGACGCAATTGTTTCGCCAGCAATGTCAGGATTTGAAACGAAAATCCGCCTAACGTCGTAAATGGAACGGTCATATGCAAAATTACTATCTAAGGTTGAACCGAATTTTGCAACCGCTTTTTCAATTATTTTCTCATTCCCGAGTAGTATTATTTCGTCACCAACACGTAAAATAGTGTCCATTGTCGGTAAGTCTTGCTCGCCACGATTGAGCATTCTACTAAAAACAACACGTTTGTGAAACTGATTAAACCAATATCTAACCTGTGTCCCTTCTACTTCAGGATTAGTGATTTTGACTAGTTTTTTTGCAATTTTTTCACCAACGGGATAATCTTTTTGAAGTTCTAATTCTTCTTCTTTGAAGTCAATCTTCAACCATTTTATCATCATGGAAATAGAAAACATTGCACCAATAACACCCATCGGATATGCCAAAGAATAACCAACTACAGCAGAACTGCTAAGGGCTTCTTTGAGTTCTTCGGGTTGAGAATTAGAGATTAAATCAAGTAAAGCAGCCAAAGCAGGCGTATTTGTAACACTTCCTGCTAATAAACCTGCGGAAAGAGCAGAGTTTAAACCAAGTATAAAATGCACGCTAACAGCGAGCATCGCCATGAAAATCAGCGAGCCGATAATGAAGAAAATATCTTTTGCACCTCGTTTTTTGAACGTACTAAAAAAGCCAGGTCCACTACTCATACCAATGGTATAAACAAAAATGGATAGTCCGAGAACAATCACAATTTCTGGAACAAATAATTCCTTATCCAATGCACCAATACCTAAGCCAACAAACAAAACCGCAGCAACGCCAAGTTTTGTGCCTTTGAAAGAGATATTACCAATTGCATAGCCAATAGCCGAAACGACAAACAGTAGTAAAACAGGAGATTCCTTAAATGCTTCTATCATGTGGACAAAGATAATTCCTTTATCAGATTATAGAAAATATAAAGACACCAAGTACAAATAACAATTGAACAGCCGAACAATTGAATGAAGAA
>CAZMEH010000408.1:0-3957 GCA_964564885.1 uncultured Saprospiraceae bacterium
ACTATCGTCTTGCCAAGCGGAAAACAAGTTTTTTATGGTTTTTTCGACGATTATTTAAATATTCAAAAAGTTGAGTTTGAACCGAACGAGACAAGTAGTCCGACTTATCAAATCGGAGATACGATTACATCAACCTGCAAAATAATCAATCCATATAATTATGATTTGCCAATGAGTAGATTTTGGGCATATTGGACTTATTCCAAATATAGCGTTCCTTCTCGGTTTGTAGGAGAACCAAAGGTGGTGAAAAACAATGCGGAGGTAGAATTTAAAATAGAATTTGTTGTACCCGATAGTGTTGGAATATTTGAAAGTAAATGGCTTTTAGGACTAGAAAACTATAATTTGTTAAAATATGTGACAAAACCAATAATTGTCAATATTGAGAAATAGTAAACTTTTCAGCGTTCGATATAGATTATAGGGTTTTTTGATAGTTTTGCCATTTTATTTAGTGTATGCTTGCTCTATTGTTCTAACTCATTGAAAAATAGTAGGGCAAGTTTATACTGGATTAATAAAATACTTTGGTCCGTTGAAAAATTCCGTAGAAAACGCTAAACACGAATTTTAGCCCAATTCTAGCTACGGAGTTGGCAGTAGCAGTAGGCGGTTTTTAATTTTCAGTTGGTAGCCTGCTCAGTAACCACTTCTTGGTTTTTACAAAAAAATCGAAAATCACGGTATTTCTTCAAATAACCAACATTATTTTGGTAAAATGGTCAAATAGCTGATTATATTAAAGTTATTTTGCCATATTACAAATTTTTATTATTTGCAATCCCTTGTTTTTCAATAAAAAATTCATACATTAGCGTACACCAGACAAATAAATCAAACACATATTTTTAATAGAAAGTAAGTATTCTTACGAGAAGCAAAAATGATAGACCATTCTTTGCTAAAGTTATCAATTCTGTAACATCTTCTGTTTTATATTAAAAAAAGAGCTCTAGTAGAGTAAAATAAAAATTAAATCAAACAAAACTTGATACTTTAATAGTTCTTGTGCGTCAAAAAAAATAATACAACAAACTATATACACTAAATATATTGACGATTTACGATGGCAAATGTTTTGAAATTAAAATATTTGTAAAATGATTTTACCAAATAAATTTTTTTGAAGATGGACAGATTACGTTGCGAAATAATTGTAATTTGCTTGCAGTAGGCAAGCCGTCAATCGTCAATCTAAAATCGTCAATTAAAAAACCTTTATTCTATGAAGCCAATAGTAATTGTACTGATTGGGTTTATCGCTTTAGCAGGTTGGACTACATTTTCCCGTTGGCATTTTATGTGCAAAATGCTGGATAGGTGTGCAGAAATTCCAATGGCAAGCGATGCCGAACGGACAAAAGACCTTTCGCTTACCGCAGATGGTAAGATTCTTCTAAAAGACTACGAGCAATTTGGTTTTGAAGCCAATGCTGCTGCGCCAGTTTTTACAGAGAATAACAAAGTGTTCATTAATGCTGTAGAACAATATTTGACAGATAATCCCAAAGCACAACTAAGGATTACAGGTCAATTATTAGCTAGTGAAAAAGGCATCGCCGCAGGAATTTTTGAAAATCTCGGTATTGCTCGTGCAGCTGCCATTCGAGATGAATTGGTCAATCGAGGACTGAAAAATCCAATCGTTTTAGATTATAAAATCAATGACGATTTGATGAAGCCACTTTCGTTTGAGGCTGTTTTAAATGATATTCCAGACGATTATGATGCAGCGAATCAGCAGTTTGTATTTAAAAATATGAATTTTTCTGAAATCAAATTTGCATACAATAGTGACGTCTTTAATCCAAATCAAGCATTTAACAGCTATGCGGATTCTGTGAAAATCTATTTTACAGAAAATCCTAAAAAGACATTAACAGTCATTGGTCATACAGATGTTACAGGTGCAGATACTTATAATATAGGATTAGGAAAACGAAGAGCGGTTTCTGTTAGAAATTATCTAATGAAGACTCAAGGTATTGATGGGAAACGTATCAAAACGGCATCAAAAGGAGAAGGCGAACCTGCTTTCAAACCTGCGGATAGTGAAGTCAATAAGGCTAAAAACCGTCGAGTAAATATTAAAATTGAATAAAGCAAAACGAACTTACAATACCGATAGCTATTGGTATCGAGACTTGGTAAGTTTTTTTCTATTCACAAAATACACCAATTAGAATAAAAAAATAAAACTAATATATCATGTTTGAATTTTTTAACACAGTATATAATGACCTAACAGGCAGTGAAAGTATGTGGTTCATGATTTTTCACTTAATCTGTTTTTTGATAGGGTTAATAACAGGTTACTTTATTTGGGGCAGACACGTGAAACGACTTGAAGCAGAGGCAGTAGCTTTAAATAACAGAATTAGTTTATTAGAAGGTAAAAACAACGAACTTTCAGCGGATCTCGAAAGAAAAGAAACTCATATTGGTGAGCTTTCTGCCGAGCTGAATATCCAAAGAGAGAAAAATAAATCCCTTGAAAACGAAAAAGGCGATTTGCATACCGAATTGTTATTATTGAAAGGGACAAGAGAAGAGCAAGATGCGCTAATTCTTACATTGAATAATGATAAAGAAGGCTTAAATGCTCAATTGTCAGCAGAAGCGATGTCTTACAAATCTTCTATCGGTGGATTAAATGCTGACTTAGACGCTAAAGCAACTAATCTCAGTGATTTACAAGCAAAAATTGGCAAGTTAGAATCGGATGTTTCTGCTAAAGCTGGTACGATTGGTGATTTAGAAATAAAGCTTTCTAAATGTAAAGGTATAAATACGCAACTGAATGCTGATTTGAGTGGAAAAGCAGGAAATTTTGGTAATTTAGATGCAAAACTAGGTAATCTTCAAAACTTAAATACAGGTCTTCAAGGAGATTTAGATGCAACGGTTAACGATATTGGCGCTTTAAGAGCAAAAGTTGGAAACTTAGAAACCGATGTAACAGCGAAAACGAATACAATCGGAGACTTAGAAGCTAAAATTGGTGATTTAGAAGGCGTAAATGCTAAGTTGAACACTGACTTGAATGCTAAAAGTAGTTTAGTTGCAGGTCTTGAAGGCAACGTCAGTTCTCTAAATAAGTTGGTCACTGGTTTGGAAGAAAAAAATACTGCTGCAAGCATGGCAAAAACTTTGGAAGCTAAGCCTGTGAAATTGACAAAAGAGGAAAAAGCGGTTTTTGCAGGAAAAGCGGCTGATGAAGTGAAAGGTTTGATTGGTTCACATATTCCAATGGCAACCGTTGCGGATAAAGATAATTTAAAAGTCATTAGTGGAGTTGGTCCTTTCATCGAAACTAAATTGAATAATTTAGGGATTTGGACATACGAACAAATTAGCTATTTCGATAAAAGAATGGTTGATAAAGTCACCGATGCTATTCAGTTTTTCCCAGGACGTATCGAACGTGATGATTGGGTTTTTCAAGCAAAGGGACTTTCTCCTCGTGACATGTCAGCGGCAGCAGCGGCATCAGAAAAAGCTCGTGCCGCAATAACTGGCATATTAGGTACTCATATACCAATGGCAACGGCTGCGGACAAAGATGATTTAAAAATCATTAGCGGAGTTGGACCTTTTATTGAAACGAAATTGAATGATCTAGGGATTTATACATACGAACAAGTGAGTCTTTTTGATGAAGATTTTATTGAAAAAGTAACAGACGCAATAGAGTTTTTCCCAGGACGTATTTCACGTGATGGTTGGGTTGATCAGGCTACCACATTATTTCAAGCGAAGTAAATTTCTATTATTTCTACTTACTTCTTACTGATTAAAGATGTAAACAGGTTAGAGCATATTTATTTAAAAGGTTAACTTTTAAATGAATATGCTCTTTTTGGTATTAACGTTTATGGGTTTTATTGTGGTTAAAGTCTGACTTGAAAATTTTATTATTTTAGAATAAAGTCCTTTAATTACAAACTTTAAATG
>CAZMEH010000409.1:0-9032 GCA_964564885.1 uncultured Saprospiraceae bacterium
ACTATTAGTTGTTAGTTTCATTTAAATAGTTGCATGATACATCTATTACATTTATTTGTTTATTGATTTTAGATTAACATTGCTTTTAAACCCTTATACAGATTTTTATTGTATAAAAAAGTCATATTTAGAAATAAAAGAACACTAATATTGAAATTATTAATAATAAAAAATTATATTTATCATAAAATAGAAAACAAGGCAAATTCTTTCTAAGATACAAAAACAAATAAGGATTAAAAGGGAAAATAAAGATGAACCATATAAAAAATAGCAATATAAATATGTCCTTAATTGGACTATTTATAAGTGTGTTTTGCCTGTCAGGATTTTCACAAACTTGTGAAGAATTGCGTGAAGCCATTGAGAAAGGTGAATTAGAGGTTGCTACAACTCTAATCCATAATGGTACACCGATTAATTGCCCGTACAAAAACAACTTAAGAACTCATAGTATTCATACTTTTGCAAGTTCAAGAAGTATGAAACAGATTTCTATTCAATTTCCTATTCATTTAATTGGCAATATTGATGAAAATTATTCAAAATGGTTACAATTATTTAAAGATAATGAGGTAGATATTAATACGTTGGATAGTGACAATCAAACACTTTTACACAAAGCAGCAATAGAAAAAAATAGTGATTTGATTGAAGCAATTTTAGCCTTTAATCCAAATTTAAATATTGCGGACAAAAAAAAGCAAACGCCTATTTATTTATTGATGGACAATGAGACATCTGTTGATCTTGTTCGCAAAATGCTAGATGCTGGTGCCGTTCCAAGTAAAACTGAAAAATCAAAATCTGTTTTATTTCAAGCATTTAAATATAATAATAACAGTGTTGCAAACTATTTGGTCAGCAAAGGTTTGAGCCCTTGGGAGACAAATGAGCAAATGGTGACTTGTTTAGATATTGCCATAGAGAATAATAATTATGAGTTAGTTGAATTGGCTATAAAGTCAGGCATGACAGCTAAGGATGCTCGTATGGAGAATTTGACAAACGAAAAAATAATCAAATATCTTCTTCAACATGAAGCAAATATTCAAAATATTCAATTAAATAATGTCATAACATATACGAATAATGCCGCATTAGTAAAATGGTTGATTCAAGCAGGTGCGAATCCTGACCAAAAAGGTTTTATGAATCAAACGCCATTATATCATGCGATTAAGAAAAATAATTTTGAGCTAATACAATTCTTAATAGAAGCAAAAGTTGATGTTCAAAGACAGTTTGAAGGTAGTAATTACTTGACGTTAGCGACGGAACAAGAACCGTTCAATGGGGAAATTATCAAGTATTTAATAGGAAAAAATGTACCAATTTGGGGCATTCAAAAAACAATTAATCACGTAGTTGTTCAGGAAGACAAAGAGAGGTTACAGTTTTTAATTGATAATGGTGTTGATCTTTCTAAAGTTAAAATTGAGCAGTTAGCATCAATTGATTTTGGTGAATTTCTGATTGAAAAAGGAGTTAATATTCATAATTTTGAAGTCAAAACAATTATTGCTGATGGAAATATTGAATTGCTTAAGTACTTAGAAAAACAAAAAGTGAATTTTGATGCAGTAAATGCAATTTATCATGCAACTGTCTCACAACAATTAGATATTTTAAAATATTTGATTAAAAAGAATTATAATCCAAACTTGCAATATCAAGAAGGAAACTGGCATTACACGCCTTTGATGAAAGCAGTTGGAAATCAAGATTTTGAAGTGATTAAGCTCTTAGTTGCTGCAAAAGCTAGTATTAATGCTATTAATGATAAGGGTGAAACCGTTCTTCAATTAGCTATTCTAGCAAAAAATAACCAAATTCTTACTTATTTACTGGCGCAAGAAATCAATTTTAAAAAGATAAATAGCCAGCACACGATGTTGCTTATAAAAGCATGCATTGATAATGGAGAAACTAAGATTCTTGGTCAATTGATTGGTAGTGGATTAAATATTTCAGAAGTTTCATTGGTTGATTTTCTTGAAAATGATGATCCAACGTTAATCAATATTTTGGTTCAGCACAATGTAGGACTTAGTGTTCCAAACAAAAAAGGACAAACGCCATTATACTACGCTTTCAAAAAAAGATACTATGATACAGTGAATTATTTATTAGAAAAAGGAGTGGGTATTAATGACGTAATACTTGCGGAATATATGAATTCACAAAAACGATTTGATCATTTAGCGATTCAGTTTCTAGTAGAAGAAGGAGTTGACATGAATATCGCTTATTTAGATAAAACGCCACTTCAAATAGCGATAGAAAAAGATGATTTAAAAATGGTGAGGTATTTGGTCGAAAATGGAGCAGATACAACTTCTATAAAAGCCTATAAAATGGCTAAAAAAATGAACGCAGCCACGACTATTGTTCAATACTTAAAAGAAACACCTTAATAATACCTCAGGTTTCTGTTAATTGGTCTGCAAATTGTGTCCATCAACTTAAAGGAATTAAAATAGATCTGTTACTCTTTAAAGGATAACAAGTCTAATATAAAACAAACTAGGTTGTTGAAGGATTTAAGGATTAATACCTAGCTAAAAAATTATAAATGATAGACAAACATAAAAAATACTTAAACCAATGTAGTTTTATTAAGTTTCAAAAGTAAAATTTAAATAACTGCTGCTACAAAAGAAAGGCTAATTACTCCCTCACAATTGATTTAAGTAAGTTCACTTATTGAGTTCGATAATAGGTTTGTATCAGCGAGTAATCGCCACAGACTACTTGATTACAAAACACTTGCAACCTGCTTGCAGAAGGCAAGTTTAAAGTCGTAAACCTAAATTCGTCAATGCACTTATTGTACATCTGTTAATCAGCGATATGTTTAAATATTTCATTACACTAACAACTTTATTCTTGCTTACTTCATTTGTTTTTTCTCAAAGAATTGCGCCAATTATTTGGGAAGAAGCCATCCAGGATTTAGGTATTGTATCAGAAGGTGCTTCTTATACCGTCGTTTTTACGTTTGCAAATATCGGGACGAGACCAGTCATTGTAGACAATGTGAGAACGAACTGCCGTTGTATTGTTCCTTTTTGGGAAAACACTACGATAGAGCCCAATGGAAAAAGTGAAGTCACTATAATTTATGATGTCAATAAACCAGGCATGTTCAACAAAGGGATTTACGTTACTTTTCAGAATTATAAAAATGCTGAAATTATCCAAATTAAAGCGACCACAGATAATATAGAGTACGGTTTACTTTCAAGAAAAACGGCGGAAGAGGAAATGAATAAAATCGATTTACCTAAAATAAACACCGAACAGATAACTGCCAAACCGCCAGGCATCGGAAGTAAAGAAGGTGTTTCTAGAATGGTACCTGGACAGCCTAACCGCAAAAAGCCTAAGGAAAAAGAAGATATTCCAATTATTTATGAAGCTGAATTATCTAATCGTCAGCCATCGAAGGCTTTTCCATATATGACTATTCGTGAAAAGGAAATGATTGATGAAATCAACTTGTTGAGAGGAAATCCTAGTGATTATGTCTCATATGTTCAGGAATATATTATGAGTATGGAAAAGGAAATCCAAAAAGATCAATCAATGGTAAGTATGTATTTAGATGAAATCTCTACAGCTTACGAATTGGTTAAAGAGCTAAGGTTGACCGCTCCTTTATCTATTCTAAGACCTCACGAAGGTGTTTATGAGGCGGCTAAGGTTCATGGTGCGGATTTAAGAGGAAATACTCAATTTGGTCATATTGGGTCTGACGGTTCTTATCCTTGGGATAGAATCATCAAAGCTGCGCCAGATTTGAGTGGTGGTAATGAAAATTTAGTTGGTGGACCTTATGTGATACGTCGAGCGATTATTTTATTATTAGTAGACTCGGGAGTTCTAGATAGAGGACATCGAAAAACATTGCTTAATCCTCATTGGAGCTACATTGCTTGTCGTGAGTTAGGGCAAGTTGGGACAATGCCGAATTGTTGGATTCAGAACTTTGGAAAGAAATAAGAAAATTGAATGTCTAATCCCAAGGTTTCTACCGAGGCTTTAGGACAGGTAGGACAAAATGTTCAATGAGGAATTAGATTTCTCATTGAACATTTTTTGTTTATAGTTATTCATTAGTTAGAAGTTGTTTGAAAACTCTTCACTAAGTACTTATTAATTGTTTTAGTATGAATTTTCATCAAAAAATCAAAAAGTTTTAATATTATTGAATAATCTTTTTCATTGAAATCTATTAAAAATATGGAAAATCAAAATACATCTTTCTTTTCAGAATATCAATCTCCTTACTTGCAAGCTGCGGTTGCTTTAGGTGCAATGCTTGTTTTTATGATACTCGGTAAAATATCCGGAATGGATTTTACTTTTCCGTGGACGACAGCGGGCGCTGTGCTACTAATGTTCTCGGTTTTTAATAGCATCAATAGTCTGACAACAGAGAATATGTTAGCCTATTATCGTGATTCGATATTTAGCTATATGGCACTAGTTGCGTTAGGTGCTGGGCTAGCCTACCTTTTTTCTGCTGTTTCGATTAATGAAGCGGGAACGTATCGTTGGATCTACTTTATGATAACACTTAGTTATTTTGGTTTTATTGGAATTGTTTCCTTTATTCGTTTTATTCTTGGCATACTAGAAGTAGAACATAAAAACTTGAGTAAGCGTCAAGATGATTAAATGGAGCATTCAGAACATTGCTATCGGGTGTTTCAGATGAACCAATAAAATCAGTTTTTTGAGTTCAACAAGGTTGCATTAAAAAAAATTGCAGAGTGGTGATGTAATATAGCCTAGTGCAAACTATGGGCTGTATTACATTACCGCTCTATGGTTTTTAGCTTGTACGGCAAAACGTTATAATCCTAAAAATTTCTATTCTTTTCATAATTTCTTAATACGTAAACGTTTTTAAAATCATTATCTTTGCAGCTTTCAAATTAAATAGCAAAAGAGCAGCTATTGTCTAAGGAATTATTTGTAAAATATTTAAAAGCGAATTGTAGATATGAGTTTAGAACCTAATGTTTTAAAAAAAGTTAATGACTGGTTGAATGGAAGCTACGATGCTGCAACCAAAGCGGCAGTTCAACAATTATTAGATACAAACGCAACCGAGCAATTAACAGATGCTTTTTATAAAGATCTAGAATTTGGAACTGGCGGACTTCGTGGAATCATGGGCGTTGGTTCTAATCGAGTAAATAAATATACATTAGGAGCTGCTACGCAAGGTTTTAGCAATTTCTTGAACAACAAATATCCAAATGAAGATATAAGTGTAGCTATTGCATATGATAATAGAAATGACTCTGACACATTCGCTAGAATGACAGCAGAAGTATTTTCAGCTAACGGAATTAAAGTATATTTCTTTGAAGGAATGCGTCCAACACCTGAATTATCATTCGCTATTAGACAAGTAGGAGCGAAGGGCGGCGTGATGTTGACTGCTTCTCACAATCCAAAAGAATACAACGGTTATAAAGCATACGGCGCAGATGGCGGTCAATTAGTTGCTCCAAGTGATACGGCTGTTTTGAGTGAAGTACGCAAAATTGCGGATATTTCAGACATTAAATTTGCTCCAAACGAAGATTTGATAGAAAGTATTGGTGCTGAAATGGATGAAGCTTATTTTTCTGCTTTAACAAAATTATCTATTTCAAAAGAAGCGATTGCTCGCCAAAAGGATTTGAAAATCGTTTTCTCTCCAATTCACGGAACAGGCGCTGTTTCCGTTCCTCCAATTTTAAAGCGTTTTGGTTTTGAAAATGTGATTACGGTAAAGGAGCAAATGATTGCGGATGGTAATTTTCCAACAGTTATTTTTCCAAATCCAGAAGAAGAGGAAGCGTTGTCAATGGCAATGGCTTTGGCTAAAGAAGTCGATGCGGACTTAGTAATGGCAACCGATCCAGATGCGGACAGAGTTGGTATTGCAGTTAAAAATGACAAAGGCGAATTTGTTTTATTAAACGGTAATCAAGCGGCTTGTTTGTTGATTGATTACATGTTGAAAGCGTGGGAGAAAGCTGGAAAAATAACAGGAAATCAATATATCGTTAAGACGATTGTGACTTCTTATTTGATTGATAAAATTGCTGCTGCGAAGAATGTTGAATGTTTCAATACATTGACAGGTTTCAAATATATTGGTCAAGTCATCACGCAATTAGAAGGCGAAAAGCAATTTATCGCAGGTGGTGAAGAAAGCTATGGTTACTTAGTTGGTGAACACGCTCGGGATAAAGATGCGGTTATTTCTTGTGCGATGTTAGCCGAAATGGTGGCATTTTATAAAGATAGTGGAAGTAGCTTATTTGAAGCACTAAAAGACCTGTATTTAGAATATGGTTTCTATAAAGAGAAGTTGATTTCTATTAAAAAAGCAGGTCAAAGCGGTGCTGCGGAAATCAAAGCAATGCTTGAAAACCTCAGAACTAATCCGCCAACTTCATTAGGTGGTTCAACCATTTTGACTATAAATGATTATTTATCACAAGAGTCAAAAGACATGAAAACGGGTAAAGTATCAACGATTGATTTACCAAGTTCTAATGTTTTACAGTTCTTCACAGCAGATGGCAGCATCGTTTCGGCTCGCCCATCTGGTACAGAACCTAAGATTAAATTCTATTGCAGTGTGAATGAGCCTTTAGCAAATAAAGACGAATTTTATGCAACAGAAGCTAAATTAGATATTAAGTTGACACAGCTATTGAGTGATTTAGGTGTGAACTAGGATTTTAAGAATATTGAATAATGAGAATAAGGTTTCGATTTGAAAAGAATTCAAGTCGAAACCTTTATTATTAAATCATCAATCGTAAATGTACATCGACTTAACGCACACACTTAAAAACAACATCACCGTTTACCCAGGCACAACAAAACCGAGTTTTGAGCAAGTCAGCAATATCGAAAAGGATGGTTTTGCAGAAATGGATATGATGATTAATTCGCATCTAGGAACGCATATTGATGCGCCTGCTCATATCTTGCTTGGTGCAAAAACATTAGAAGAATTTCCAATTGATAAATTTATAGGCGCAGGTCTTGCGCTAGATTGCACTGAACTCAATTCAATTACACTTGATTTTCTAAAACCACATGAAGCAACGATTAAAAAGGTAGATTTCATTCTTTTCTACACAGGCTGGCAAGACAAATGGAACACGCCAAACTACTTCGATGAATTTCCAACGTTAACACAAGAAGCCACAAAATGGCTAGTTACGTTTAGTCTAAAAGCAGTAGGTTTTGATGTGATTTCAGTAGACAAAATGACAGATGAAGCACTTCTTAATCATCATATTTTACTAGAAAAGGAAATACTAATCATTGAAAATATGACTAATTTGGACAAATTGATTTCAAAGGAATTTGAACTGAATTGTATTCCCTTGAAGATTAAAAATTCTGATGCTTCGCCTGTTCGGGCGTTTGCTCGAATCAAAAAGTAAAACTATAAAATAGTAATCAGGAGGCGAATGAACTGATAAATTCAATAAAACTCGCCTACTGACTTTTTGTATTAATACTAATCACGATAATCCAAAGGCGGTTTTCTGTCACCTAATAACGCTTCATATTTGAAATCTTTGCCTCGCATTTTCAGTAATTCAGCTTTAGCTTCTTCTGTTAATTGAGGTTCATTATAAATATCAATCGCCGTCAAAGCCAATGTTTTAGCAGCTGCAATCATTCCTTTGTGACCAATAGAAGTTCCTCCAGCGGCAACTGCTTGCCACGTATGTGCGCTTGTGCCAGGAACCCAAGTTGCGGTTCTTAGTCCAGCCGTTGGCACTGCCCAGCTCACATCACCAACATCAGTAGAACCGCCAGTTCCTTTGTACGAAACCGTGTATGGTTTAATCGTAACCGCATCGGTGATTTGAGGATTGATTTCTGAGTAAGTTGCCATAATTTTTTCTGCAAATACTTTTTCTTCGTCGGTGTACTCAACGCCACCGATTAGGGAAAGGTTAACGTGCATTTTCTTAGCAATTGTTTCATTCGGCAATACATTATATAAACCATGAATGACTTCATATTCCATTTTTGTGCCTGTTCCCATGGCTGCCCCTTCGGCTGCTTTTACAACCCGTTCGAAAATAGTCTTGACGTGTTTCATGTCTGGGTGACGAACATAATAAAATACTTCTGCAAATTCAGGAACAACATTTGGAGCTTCGCCACCGCTTGTAATCACATAATGAATTCGTGTTTCCATCGGAACGTGTTCTCTCAAAAGATTAGTCATATAGTTCATCGCTTCTACTCCATCTAAAGCGGAACGACCACGTTCAGGCGCAGCAGAAGCATGAGCCGCCTGACCGTAAAATCTAAATTTTGCTGATTTGTTAGAAAGCGAAGAAGCCGCACTTGCGCTATTTGAACTGCTAGGGTGCCAATGTAAAGTAACGTCAACATCGTCAAATAATCCTGCTCTAACCATATATACTTTTCCTGCGCCACCTTCTTCGGCTGGCGTTCCCATCAATTTTATAGTGCCTGTTTTCTTGTTGGCTTTGAGCCAGTTCTTAACAGCAATGGCAGCGGCTGTAGAACCTGCACCAAACAGATGATGACCACAAGCATGACCTGTTCCGCCTTTTGTAATTTCTTTACGATAAGGAACTGCATCTTGTGAAACACCTGGTAAAGCGTCAAATTCTGCAAGTATCGCTATGACAGGTTTTCCGCTTCCATAAGTCGCTACAAATGCGGTTGGAATATCTGCCACACCTGTTTCAATTTTAAAACCTTCTTCTTCAAGAGTGGTACTCAATAGGTTGGAACTTTTTTCTTCCTTATAACCCAATTCTGCAAATTCCCATATATTATGAGCAATATCACTATAGGTTTCAAAATTACTGTCCAGTTCTTTTAAAACCTTTTTTTCATCTTTGGATAAGGTTTTGGTTGGCGTTTTTTGAGCAAAAACAGACAATGCAAATAACATGCAAAGTAAGATAGATATGATATTTTTCATAAATGTAAAATTTGGTTTTGTAAAGGAATAA
>CAZMEH010000410.1:0-1943 GCA_964564885.1 uncultured Saprospiraceae bacterium
TAAGGATTAACCAAGAACAGATAACCAGTAAGGAACGCCAGTTAAATAACTGACTGAATTTTGAGAAGATTATTTTTTTTTTAGCCATCTAAAAAATCACTGTATAGCCTAGCTCTGGCGTTATTTTTTAGAGCAGATAAAAGGAAAAAGAAGCCGTCAAAATCGGTCAATTATTTGATTAGCGTTCCTAAGCAGTCTAACTAAGACCTTTCAAAACGGTAAGTAAATCATCTAGTTCCTCAAAATTATTATAAATCGTGCAAGACACACGAATAGCATTTAGATTATTTTCGTGAATACCACGAACTCTAATTTTTTTCTTACCTACTATTGGTTTATCAATAACAGCTGCTTGAATTCTTTCTTGCGCTGTTTTATAATCCATTTCCTTAATTCGGAAAGTAACAATTGATGTAGAAAATTCAGCTTCCATTGGCGTTAGAAGTTCAATACTAGGCAGTTGAACGAGTTGTTCTTTTAGATAGGTTGCTAAATCTCTACCTCGTTTTTCAATATTTTTGATACCAATGGCATTAATAAAATCTATAGCAGAACCTAATCCCATTGCCGTCGGAGTGCTTCTCGTACCTAATTCTATTCGTTGCGCTTTTTGATTATGTTCAAAAATAAGTTCTTTTAAATTGTAGTTTTTACCAGCATATGCACCAGCATGAATAGGTATTAAGTCTTTTATCACCTCTTTATTAATAAATAAAAAACCTGTTCCTTTGGGTCCTAATAACCATTTATGACCACTTGTCGCATAGAAATCTGGATTAATATCATGCAAATCAATATCCATCATGCCAAGCGGATGCGCTCCGTCAATACAAGTGTAGATACCTTTTTCTCGACAAAATTCTGCAATTTCTTTAACAGGCAAAACCATTCCCGTCGTACAAGTTACATGACTAATCACAACAACTTTGGTTTTTTTAGAAACTACTTTTTTAATAATATCTAAGTTATGTTTTCCAGATTCGTCTAGTTTAATCAGTTTGACTTTAATCTCTTTTGCTTTTTGCAAAGCCAACCATGGCGCAGCACCACCGATATGAGCATGATCCGTGATAATGACTTCATCACCTGCTTTGAATGCAATACTTTGTGCTATAATATTGACTCCTTCGGTTGTATTCGTAGTAATCGCCAATTCATCCACATCACATTTTATCAAAGCTGCTGCCTTAACTCTAGTGTCTTGAATTTTACTTTGCATACTTTCGCCCATGCTTTCTAGTTTCAATGTCCAATCATAAATCGTGTCAATGACTAAACGAGGTGAAGCGCCTAAGCTTGCCGTATTAAGATATATTTTTCTTTTATTAAGTGGGAATTGCTGTCTGATGAACTTCCAATAGTCCTCAGAATAGTTAGTAATTTCTTTTGGTAAGTTGAATATATTCAAATCATTGGACGATTCGCTCTTAGATAAACCAGACTTTGGTAAGACTGATGCGGCAATGCTACCTAAAAGCATTTTGCCCAAAAAACTACGTCTATTTGGATTGGTTTTCATATCACTCTACTTTTATTATGTTCTTTTTTTTAACCAAAATTCGTATCTTTTATTGAGCCAATTCTTATTTAAATATCGATTTAAAGATTAATGTTTACACATTTACCTTTTTGGGCTTAAAAAGACAAAACGAGACGGTTAATAAATTAGGTTTTTTGAGAAATTCAGTGGAAAAACGTTAGATACAAATTTTAGCTCCATTCTATTGACGTAGTTTGCAGTAGCAGTGCGCAGTATAATTGTTTGTTTATCAAAAAAAACTGCCTATTGCTACTGAAAACTGCGTAACTATATTATAATTTCTACAAGAATTTTCGAAAATCACGGGACTTTTCAAAGAACCATAAATTAAAATAATCCTTCATCTCCTAAACTACAATATCCTTGCTCAGAAACGATCAGGTGATCAAGAATACTAATATCT
>CAZMEH010000411.1:0-3838 GCA_964564885.1 uncultured Saprospiraceae bacterium
CGTTTTTGAAAGGTCTCCAATTTTATCGCCAATCACCATTCCGCCACTCAATACTTCAAAATCAAATACCTCTTTGTATTTTTCTTCTAGTTGCTTAATCACTTCGCTGAAAGCAAAACACCAAGAGCAATGCGCATCATAAACATAAACTACTTTCATCTTTTCCATATCCTTCATTTAAATTTTTGTTATCCGTTAATAGTTAATTGGTTTTTCGTGATCCATTCATTTTATCTGCAATATAAATCAATGCAAAATTCAATAAAAAGGACTACAACGTAGTCCAATATGAGTAGCCATGGCTCTAAATCCATGGAAAAAATATAATAATTATCGGAACTCTGAAAGAGTTCAACTTCAAATCCCAAGCAAATTATATTGAACTCTTTCAGCCTTCATTTTAAATTGCTTTCTTTCCATCGGTTCACACTCATTACTACTCATATTCGACCTTTTCAAGGTCGTAAAATGCTCGTTAAGTAGTGAAGCAAAATAACTTGACAGATAGATTTAACCCTTTACGGTTTTCGTAACTGAGAATATATATTCTCAGTTACAGTTTGACGAAAAAGATGAAAGTCCAATTGTCACGTTATTTCTGTAGAACCAATTATAATCTTATTTCTTTGCAAAAAAGCCAAAGTAACCATACCTTAGAATATACAAAATTGTTCACGAAGCAACTACTTTTTATTCATTTGAAGACAATTTAATTCACTAAAACATAAAAAATGAGCCACTTCAATAATCCGCAACCCAATAATAACCTTACTTCGACTAGACATAGTCCGAAAGCACGCTGGGATTTATTACCAGGTTGGATTCAATTCATTACTTTGGGCTTTTTAATATTATCAATAATAACCGTTCCTTATAGTTTCTATTCTTTTGTAGAAAATGGCTTTTTCGATAGTGATATTTATGGATTGAAAAAAACTAAAATCAGCAGAATTAGTGAGCTTGCCCTTATATTAAATGTACTAAATATTTTAGTCGCTTATGGTTATATTTACCAAAAAGATTGGGCAATTAAAGTAGGCATTACAAATGCCATAGTTGGCATATTAATTTGCATCTTTGTAATTATCACAGGTCTATTACTAGATCGTATTAATTTTAGATTTGAAATTATTATTCTTATTATCTACCAATTAAAACTAAAGTCCATTAGGGAACAATGGGAAAATATAAAAACATAAAAAATGGCAAAACCAACTAATAAACGCAATATAAATGTACTAACATCAGAAGAATTAACAGGTATTCGATTGGAAAAACCTGCAAATTATGCGGCTGGTGTTACTGGTGTAAAAGTAGCTTTGGAACATGCCATTGGTGAAATGGGCGCAATTAGAGCATTTCAAACCTTGGCAAAAATGAACCAAAAAGGTGGCTTTGATTGCCCTGGTTGTGCTTGGCCAGATCCAGACGACAAGCGTTCTGTTTTGGGTGAATATTGTGAAAATGGTGCAAAAGCATTAGCCGAAGAAGCGACGCTCAAGCAAGTGACGCCAGACTTTTTTGGACAATATTCTGTGGAGGAAATGTCAAATTGGTCAGATTTTAAAATCGGAAAAAGCGGTCGTTTGACTCAACCTATGATTTTAGAAGAAGGCGCAACTCATTATAAACCAATTAGTTGGAAAGATGCGTTTCAAGTCATCGCCAAACACCTGAAAGCACTCGACTCACCAAACGAAGCGGTGTTTTATACTTCGGGTCGTTCGAGCAATGAAGCGGCCTTTTTGTATTCGCTTTTCGTTCGAGCATTCGGGACAAACAACTTGCCTGATTGCTCCAATATGTGTCACGAATCAAGTGGCGTTGCGCTGAGTCAAACGGTCGGAATCGGGAAAGGTTCGGTGACTTTAAATGATTTGTACAAAGCGGAAGTCGTCATGGTGATTGGTCAAAACCCAGGAACGAATCATCCGAGAATGCTTTCCGCATTGCAGAAATGTAAACAGAATGGCGGTAAGGTTATCAATATCAATCCGCTATCAGAAGCAGGATTGAAGAAGTTTAAAAATCCGCAAAAATTTGAAGATTTCTTCACAGGCGGAACGGCTATCACCGATGTATTTTTACAAGTCAAAGTCAATCAAGATGTTCCGTTGCTGAAAGCCATTCTAAAAAAACTGGATACGCTCGACAAAGCAAATGGAAATGTATTTGACCATGATTTTATAAAAAATAAAACGCAAGGCTTTGAAGCAGTCATGGCTGATTTGGCGCATTATGAATTAGCTGATTTGATTGCTCAATCGGGCGTTGAAGAAAGTGAAATTGATAAGGCGGTTGACCTGCTGGCAACTTCAAAACGCATCATTATTTGTTGGGCAATGGGATTGACGCAACACAAAAATGGTGTTGAAAATATTCAAGAATGCGTTAATCTCTTATTGGCAAAAGGAAGTATCGGAATCGAAGGTGGCGGAACTTGTCCCGTTCGTGGACATAGTAATGTGCAAGGCGATAGAACGGTTGGAATCAATCATAATATCACGCCAAATCAGATTAAAGCCATCGAAAAAGAGTTTGGTTTTACGCCTCCGAGCGAAAGCGGTTTGGATGTCGTGCATTGCATTCAAGCGATGTATGAAGGCAAAGCGAAAGTTTTTATGTCCTTAGGTGGAAATTTTGTTTCGGCTGCTTCCGATACGGAATATACAGCGCAAGCGATTCAGAACTGTGATTTGACGGTTTCGGTAAGTACGAAATTGAACAAAACGCATTTCATCGCAGGAAAAACTTCGTTGATTTTACCGACGCTCGGACGTTCTGAAACCGACAAAAAAGATGGTAAAGAGCGTTTCATTACCGTGGAGAATAGTATGGGAAAAGTACATGCTTCGCAAGGTCGCCTCTCTCCTACTTCCGAGCATTTGATGAGCGAACCAGATATTATTGCACACATGGCGAGTGCTTATTTTGATAATAATCATGTCGTCAATTGGCTTGAATTGGGTACAAATTACGAGTTGATTAGAAATAGGATTGGTAATGTTATTAGTGGTTTCAAGGATTACAATGAGCGTGTTGAAGATGGTAAGGATTTCTATTTGCCTAATAATGCAAGAAGCGGTGATTTTTCAAAGTTGCCAAATGGAAAAGCGCAATTTACAGTTTGTGGCTTGCCAGAACATGACTTAGCAAAGGATGAGTTCCTATTGACGACTATTCGTTCGCATGACCAATTCAATACCACTATTTACGGTTTGCATGACCGCTATCGTGGCGTTTTCAATGAGCGCAGAGTGGTGTTTATGAATACGGATGATATGAAAAAGAAAGGTTTGAAAAAGCTGGACTTAATCAACTTGACTAGTGAATATGATGAAAAAATCAGGCGAGCAAACAAGTTTCATGTTGTTCCTTATGATATTCCTAGCGGCAATCTAGCGGCTTATTTTCCAGAAACTAACACGCTTGTTCCAATTAATCACTTTGCAAAATTGAGTCATACGCCGATTTCTAAATCCGTTAAAGTTAGGATTGAGAAAAATTAACCTAAAAAACACGTTTTAGAGCCTGTTAGAATAGAAAAAGAGTAATTGTTTTCTTATAATTGAGCGTTGTTTTGTTGTCGGTCACTTTATATTTGATTGATAGTTGCTCTTTGAAATAATGAATTTGTATAAAAATGGCTTTCTGAGCCGTTTACAGAGGTTGTCGATGTCCAGTGTAAATCGTACTATTGGACATCGACGACTTTTTATCCTTTTTTTAGTGCTTTTTAATTTGTTATTCCTCTGATAAACAGTTACTTTTACATTCTAGGACGACGTCTTTTAATCGAACCATATTGGAATTGAAATCACTGTAAAAGGTGCGGCTT
>CAZMEH010000412.1:0-4879 GCA_964564885.1 uncultured Saprospiraceae bacterium
TTTATCACGGGATTTTTCAAGGAACCTGAATTTTTAAACAATTCAATCTATTCAAATGAATAAAAGCTAAAGCGTATTACAAAAATACGCTTTAGCTTTTATTCATTTAAGGAAAGAAGAGGTAAAACATGAATAACTAACACCAAAATATTTTTTATTTTTCTTGACTAATCTATCTTCACGATACGTTTACTAATAATTGATTTTCCATCAGAAATACGGATATTATAAATACCATTCGTATAACTAGATAAGTCAAAATCAATATTTTGCACCTTTACAACATCAAGCGATTGTGTTTGAATAGCTTGACCTAGGTTGTCAAATATGGTAATTTCTAAATCTTTTATAGTTTCCATATTGATAAATAAACGAAAGATTCCATCATTTGGATTTGGAGCAATGCGAATAAAAGTATCTAATGGACGTTCTCTTTCTGCGTTTACATTAAAACTTCCAACGCCAAAATTTGGACGAATCATACGAGATGTAGCCACACCACTCATTGCCCAATTCCCTCCAATATTATACAAATGTGTTCCGACTGTAACAATATTATTAGATGCTCCCATTGAAATATTCTCACCAAATGGCTGATAAATGGAGAACGCATAACGCCCTGGCGTTAGTTTATAACCATTACTCAATGGAAGAATGTAAGTATAAACCGTGTCATTCAAATCTACAAAATCACCTCTTACTAACTCATTGAACGGTAAATTTGTACCATCTAATTCGTAAACAATACCATAAGTAAACAAACCAGAAACAGGATTCAGTAATTCTATTTCAAGAGAAGTTACCGTATCTAAAACCGTCACTTCATATATTACTGCGATTTCAGATTCGTTTGTTGTTCCTACATTTAGGTTATAAGCACTTGCATTGATATTGCCATCATCACGAGCCATTGTTGAGTCTGTTATAATAAATGTAGTCATTAACTCATCGTTGCTAGGTTGACCATCCGTTTCTCCTAAGACCATTGCTTTTGCGTGCACATTATAAGTGCCAATATCAGTAGGAGTATAACCTGTCAATACAAAACTTTCGTTCTGTAGATTAGCAACATTAAAGTACAAGATAGAATCTGCATAGACAGTATTTCCGTTCTTTTCAATCCACATATTGACCTGAACCGTGTCTAGTAACTGCTGACCTGTATTTCTAATATTACAGAAAAACGAGTCTGATGCAAGTGAAATATGTTCTTCTGGAACAAGGCTATATTCACCATTCGAGGAAATATTCAAAATATTGGCATCAAAAAAAATAGGTGCGAAATCTAATTCTAAACCAAAAATTGTATTTGGTGTCCGTTGAATTAAACCTCCAATTATACGCTTTCCCGCAATCGCTTGATCGGTAATAAATAATCCAGCACCAAGTCCATTTGCAGATCCTGCGAGTGAAGTTACATCAAAACTAATACCTGTTTGCGTTCCGTTTGGCAAAGATAATTGAACAATTTCGCTTTCAGAAGACACACCGTCTTGCCAATGCATCCAAAGATAAGGACCGCCAACACTTGAGTTGTCAATAGCAGCGCCATATATGCCCGACAAGTTATGATTCGTATCTGCTATAACCATCAACGTATTCCCTGACATATCAATTTGATAAATGTCCGTTGCCCAGTTTCCTAACCAAAAACCACCAGCACCACTATTCGCCGTCGCATCATAAGTTAAATAACGGGCATTTTCAGGAACGGTAACTTGGCTTACGATTGTTCGGCTAATTGGATCTACCTCGTAGATTGTTGTAGAAGCATTACCTGTCCAGATACTTGTACCGTCCCATGTCATTGAGCGAGTACCCGAAAGACCTATAATTCTAAATCGTTCCAGAACTTGACCTGCTGCGTTAAATCGGAATAAAGAATCAGAATCCCATTGAGAAACCCAAAATTCTCCATTAAAGAATACTACGCCTGCTAATCCTTCTGTACCGTATAAGGAATCTTGAATAGCGTAGTCAAATTGTAAATCCCACATTACTTTTTGTGTAGCTTGAGTATGATTAGGGTTTATATTTGGCATAGTTGGAGCTCGTTCGGCATTACTTTTTTGAGCAAAAATAGATGTGCAAAAAAATAGGTAGATAATTATTGAAAGGCTAAATCTTATAAAAAATTTCATGGTTAAATAGCTTAAAGGGTCAAAAATATAGAACGGTTATACTAGTCCATCTTTGAAATTTATGAACTTGTTTAAGAGCTTATTCTAAAACTATTGATAAATACTTGATTTTCAAAACGAAGCATTTATCAAGAGATTAGTGATGCGTTTTAAACAAGTTCTATATTAACGAAGAATAAATTAAGCGGCAAATTTTACCCAAAGGAATTATTTGCAAATTATTCGACTCTGACTAGCTCAGGTTTTGAATACGAAGGTTTAGTATTCAAAATAAACATGAATTAATATGATATGTTTTGAATAGCCGAAAGAGTGATCACTCTGAAAGATAAGGATTTTTTGAAAAAAATACTGTAAAAATAAAAAGTTGACGTGAGTTGGTATCGAATATCGTACTTATACAAACAATTAGCCCACTGATTATTTAAAATCAGTGGGCTAATTATTTGTTTTATTTAAATTGTACTTCTTTAGAATCTAATCTATTCCTTCAAAGAATGAATCTACAAATGCTTTTTTATTAAATGTTTGCAAATGATCGATGCCCTCTCCTACTCCAATATATTTGATTGGAATTTTGAATTGATCAGAAATTCCGATGGCTACACCACCTTTTGCTGTTCCGTCTAATTTTGTTAATGCTAAGCAACTTACATCCGTTGCATTCGTAAAATGCTTTGCTTGTTCAATGGCATTTTGTCCAGTTGACGCATCCAAAACTAACAATACATCATGTGGCGCATCTGGAATTTGCTTTGTGATAGAGCGCTTGATTTTAGTTAATTCTTTCATCAAGTTTATCTTTGTATGCAAACGTCCCGCCGTATCTATAATTACAATATCGTAGTTTTCCTTAATTCCCATTTCAACCGCTTCATAAGCTACTGCCGCTGGGTCTGTATTCATTCCTTTACTAAAAAAACCACATCCAACACGGTCTGCCCATATCTCTAATTGATCAACTGCTGCGGCACGAAATGTATCACCCGCACCTAAAAGTACTTTTTTACCTTGCAGTTTATATTGATTCGCAATTTTACCAATCGTTGTCGTTTTTCCAACGCCATTTACACCGACGACTAAAAGGATGTAAGGTTTTGTGTTTTCAGGAATGGCAAATCCATCAACTACGTCGGTTGTATTATTTTCGCCTAATAATTGAACGATTTCATCTCTAAGCGTTTCGTTCAGTTCTTTAGTTGTTACGTATTTATCTTTGGCAACCCTTGCTTCTATTCTTTCAATAATCTTAATTGTCGTATCTAATCCTACATCAGAAGAGATTAAAACTTCCTCTAAACTATCCAATACTTCATCATCAACCTTGTCCTTTCCTGCTACAGCACGAGATATTTTGTCAAAAAAATTGGTTTTAGTTTTTTCCAATCCTTTATCTAAATCTTCTTTTTTCTCTTTAGTAAATAATTTTTTAAAAAAACTCATGCTTTGTTTAATTAAGAATTAGGAATTAAGAACGGTTTGTCCGAGTAATTAGGAATATATTAACCTGTTCCTAATTACCTTAGTCTAATCAAGGAAAATGCCATTAATAGATTTCGGTAATAATGTCGCTAATAACTGACAATATACTAAAAGCTGACAATATAAACATTCAATATATTACAAACAGCTAAAGGCTTCTCTTTTTGAAAGAGAAGCCTTTAGCCAAATGAATTGCTTAAAGTATTATTTGCTAGCGAAAAACGCTTTAGTTTCGTCTTTATGCACAATCTGTACTTTATAACTATATTTACCAGTAATCGGGTTTTTAACAGGCTTAACAACTTTTACAAAGTCTTTAGCATTGTTTTTACCACGCTGAGCAATATTCGAGTTCTTTGAAACTTTCTTAGCCATGTTTATTTAATTTCTTTGTGAATAGTATATTTCTTTAATACTGAATTGAATTTTCTCAATTCCAAACGTGCAGGAGTGTTTTTTCTATTCTTCTCCGTTACGTATCTTGAAGTACCTGGCATACCGCTATCCTTATGCTCTGTACATTCTAAGATAACCTGTATTCTATTGCCTTTACTTTTCTTTGCCATGACAAACACACTTTTAAAAATTAGCTTCTTGGACTCTTATATAAATCTCAAAAAACGTAATAAGTTTAAATTATTTTGTTAACTCTACACCAGTATCAACACCTTTCGCTTCCAATTTTAATAGATAATCGTAAATACCAAGTTTGTTGATATTACGAAGCGCTGTAGATGATATTTTCAACGTTACCCACTTATCCAATTCTGGAATAAAAAAACGTTTCTTGTGCAAATTTGGCAAGAATTTACGTTTAGTTTTGCGTTTTGAGTGCGAAACATTATTACCAGCGACTGGACGCTTTCCTGTTAATTGACAAACTCTAGACATAATTGTTAAAATTTTTCTCGAAGCTTTCGAGATGTATGTCTCAATTTTAAATGAAATTGTCACTTAAAATTAAAATTATTCGTTGACACTTTCAAAACAACAACGAATTATTAATACTAAGTGACTCCGTCAGGAGTCGAACCTGAAACCTCTTGAGCCGTAATCAAGTGCTCTATCCAATTGAGCTACGGAGCCATGCCTTTTGTTAAGCGATTGCAAATGTACAACATGTATTTTAATTTTCAAAGGAATATTGAATAGTAAATTTAAATTCCTCTTACTATAATCTTTTTTTAGATAGCTTTTCGATTTAGTATCAATGAGTTACGCACTTTATTGACACTAAATTTTATAAAAAAAAACCT
>CAZMEH010000413.1:0-6623 GCA_964564885.1 uncultured Saprospiraceae bacterium
CTTTGGAAGCCATGTACGAAGAACATGACCAAATTCAAGAAGCGGAAATTAACGCTTTAAAAGACCCAAATTCAAAATTAACAACCGTAGAAAAACTCGTCAAATTATTAGAAAGTAACTTAGGTTATAAAGGTTTTGAAACGGTTGAGCCGAGGACTTTCAATGAATTAGGCGGCGACTCATTGGGCGCAGCTTTATTTTCAATGTCAATTGAAGAAATATTTAGCGTTAGCATTGGCGCAGATGTCATTTTAAGTCCAAAAGGAAATATTGAACATTGGTCAAATTTGATTGAAAATGCGCAAACTAATACTTCAAATCGTCCAACGTTTGCTGCTGTTCATGGTAAAAATGCTAAAATTGTTCACACCAAAGATTTGCAATTAGAGAAATTTATTGATAAAGATTTACTGGAAAATGTTTCAAATTTAGCCGTTGCGCCGCAACGACCAAAAACGGTTTTACTGACTGGTGCAAATGGTTTTCTAGGTCATATTGTTTGTTTGAATTGGCTAGAAGAATTGTCGAAATTGAATGGAAAGCTAATTTGTATCATTCGTGCAGCAGATAACGAAGCGGCTAAAAAACGATTAGATAAAAAATTTAAAGGTATTGATTTGGCTTTTGAAAACCGATATAATGAGTTAGCAGCGCAACATTTGGAAGTATTGGCAGGTGATATTTCAGAACCATTATTAGGTTTGAGTGAAACAACTTATCAACGTTTAGCAAACGAAGTGGACAGAATTTGCCATGTTGCGGCATTGGTCAATCATCGTTTGGCATATCAACATTTATTTACACCGAATGTCGTTGGAACAGCCGAAATTATCCGTTTAGCCATTTGCAAAAAGAAAAAAGCGATTGATTTTATTTCAACGGTTGCTGTTCAATCTTTGCTTGACAAAACGAATGGGAATAATGAATCAGCACAATTAAGACCGAGCTTAAAACTAACAAATCATTATGCCGCAGGCTACGGAACAAGTAAATGGGCAGGCGAATATTTATTGCATCAAGCGAACGAAAAACTCGGTTTAACTTCCAATATTTTACGCTGCGATATGATTATGCCTGACCAAAAATATAAAGGTCAAGCCAACACAGAAGACATCATTACACGGTTACTTTATAGTATTATTACAACTGGACTTGCACCAAAATCATTTTATCAACTAAAGGCTGACGGTTCAAAAAATGCGGCACATTATGATGGCGTTCCTGTTGATATTTTATCAAATGCTATTACTGCATTGCATTCAAATAATGAAAACGAATGCAAAACTTTCAATGCTCATAACTATTTAAAAGATAGCGTTTCACTAGATACATTTGTCGATTGGATAGAAACGGCAGGTTATGATATTCATCGAATAGACAACCATTCGACTTGGTACGAAAGAATGGAAAACAAGCTTAAATCTTTGTCAGAAAAACAGCGTCAACGTTCTATGATTGATATTATGGCGGCTTATGCTCGTCCGTACCCTGCAAATTCTGTTTCGCCAGATTCTAATAATTTTGAAGTATTAATCAGAAGTATTAATGATGGCGAAGATTTTCAATCGTTATCTGAAACTTATATTCATAAATATTTGAATGATATGGTTGTTTTAGGATTAGTTGATTTTAAGTAAGAAGACAGAGGTCAGATCGCTTTGCTGTCAGAACGCTTACGGCTGTCAGAAGGGCATTTGCTTTCTTCTTAAGAACTGATTTATTTCATTTGTATAGTATTAAGTAGGTTAAGTAAGGTAGGTATTTCGACAATAATTTTAGCTTAAAGTATTGTTTTGCAGCATTTTGTATGCCTGCCTACTGCTACTTAAATACTGCCAACTACTTATGGAATTGTTTATAATAATCAAACAATAAGTGGAAATTTTTATTAAAAAACGATTAACCGAACATGAATCAAGAAATTATAGATTACCTAAATAAATTTAGGACACAGTATATTATAGATTTGGGTTGTACAATTACAGATGCGAGCCGAGAAGAGCAGTTTTGTAAAATGGAATTCAACATTGACAAACGTTATTGCCATGGCGATAATATTATTCAAGGTGGCTTTGTAACGGCTATGTTGGACGCAGTTACGGCACATGCTGTTTTTGCAGTTGTCCCAAAACTAAAAGGTCTTTCAACGCTTGAACTCAAAGTAACTTTCTACGAAATGAGTCGAGCAGGAAAATTGACGGCTGTCGGTAGAATTGATAAAATGGGTAGAAGTATTGCTTTTCTAAGCGGTGATTTATTCAATGAAGCTGGAGAAAAAACGGCAAGTATTACAACTACGGCTAAAATTATAAACTGATGTTACGCAGGATTATTGAAAATGATAGATTATTCACCTTTGAATGCAAAAAGTTAAGTAGATAACGTAATTAGTATCTGAAATTTGTCAAAAGTAGCCGTAACCATTCTTTTTTGCTGTTTTTCGGTCTTACCGAAAATCGCCTAACTACGCCTCGTAGTTCAGCGAACTATACTCACGAGGCGAAGACCGAGTAATAGCAAAAAAGAATGAGTGTAGGCGGATTTTGACGGCTTTTTGCTTCTTTTTAGCTGGAAAAAGATGAGGCTAACTCTGCGTAATATGAGTTCTCTTAATTATACTTTGCGTAACATCAGTTACTTATTCTTGGTTTCAATTACTAGTTGTAATGATTATATAGAGGATATGTACGGAGCATGGCATATACATGATATATCGTATAAAGTATACGAAGATACTATACCTTATTATGGACGTTCTGTTTCATTTCTTAGGAATGGAACAGAACATTTTCCAAGTCATGATAAAGCTTATGAAAGTGGACAATGGCAGATATTATTTAAAAACTCAACAAAAGGTTATTTATCGCTTCAATGTAATACAGATACCGTTTATAATGATTACCTTAAATTTAAACTTGAAAAAGTTAATGGAAGAACGTTTATTAAATTGGTTTCCGATAAAATAGAATTAACCGCTGAAAAACTAAAAATTGGTATTAATAGTCCTATCCCTGTAGAGTTTTTTGAGAGGATAAACATAAATAAAAAGAAATAAGTTTAGTTTTTTATTATACTTTTTTCTTCTGCTCGTTACGACTGAAAGTCTAATGTCGTCAACTTAAGCCACAGCGTGGCGAAACATAATAGTCCCGAAACCTTGGGATGTGAACCATAGGATGAAAAAATAATAAAATGGCAAGCTATAGAGTAGCGATACAGTTGTGTCGTGCCGCTGGTACTGATTTTTGTTTTTTCATTATAAACCTATGGTTTGCACCAGAGGCTATATTATGTCGTTGCTCTGTAACTAATTTCCTTAAGTTGACAACATTAGACTGAAAGTCGTAACGAGTAAGGCAAGTAATAATTCTTATCTAATTTTGAAAATAAATCATATATCATAGGTTTGGAGACGCCAAAATAAATAATATAAATATCACTCTTTACCCAACTAACGAAGAGGAAAACCCATTTTTTTTATTAAAAAAGAAGAATATTTTTTTACAAATTGAATAAACATATTAAAAATTACTTAATTTTAAGCGAGTCCTTAGAAACCAAATTAAATGAGCAAGTTTTTCTATACGTTTTTATTCATCATTGTTTACACTTTTTCTTTTGGACAATCCTATGTTGCGGATAGTTTGATCGGAATATTACCCGATGTAAAAGAGAATGACGAAAAAGCTTTCTTGTTTAAAGAAATTGCCTTTTATTTAAAAAGTAGCAATCCCACGAAAGCCCTTTTATATGCTAATCAATCTCTGGAGTTGTCGAAACAAAACTCTAATCAAAAAGGAATTGCAGAGGCTTATCATACTATTGGTATCATAAACCTTAATCTTGCCGATTACGAAAAAGCGTTAGAACAATACTTAAATGCGTTGAAAATAAGAGAAGAAATCCAGGATTCTATTGGTTTGGGGCGTTCTTATAATAACATAGGTATTATTCACCTTACACAGAATGAATTTGAATTAGCTAATAAATATTTTAATAATGGTTTAGCTATTCGTCAAGATACAAGGGATACCATTGGGATTATTTATTCCTACATCAATATTGGAGAAGTTTTTTTAAAACAAAACAATTTAGAATTGGCTCTTTTAAATTTTACGAAAGCCTTATCGTTTGCTCGTAAAAAAAATAATCAAAAAGGAATTGCTTTTTCTTCTACGTATTTGGGAAGAGTATATCAACAACAAGAAAATCCTGAGAAAGCCTTAGTTTATTATTTTGAAGCACTCAAAATTTGGGAAGTTAGAGGCAACCTAAAAGAAAGTGCTGCTAATTATATTGAAATAGGGCGCATCAAAATGCAGCAAAATAAATTAAAAGAAGCCTTAACTTTTTTAGACCAAGGATTAATTAACAGTAAAAGGATCGGAGCAAAACGTCAGATTCAAGAAGCTTATTGGACTTTAGCAGATGTATATGCTAAACAACAAAACTATAAAAAAGCATATAGTTCTCAATTAGCTTATGACCAAATAAAAGACAGTATTTTTGCAGAAACTTCTTCTAAATCCTTATTGGAATTAGAAACAAAATACGAAGCAAATAAAAAGGAAGTAAAGCTGCTTCAAAAAAACAAGGAGATTAATCGCCTTTCTATTTTTGCTTTTATTATTATTCTATTACTTCTATTACTTCTATCGTGGTATTTGTATAGTCGTTTTAAATGGCAATATCAAAACACAGAAACGTTGGAAGAAACCAACAGACTGATACAAAAGAAAAACCAAGAACTAAAAGAATACAATTCTGAGCTAGAACAATTGGCTTTTATTGTTTCTCACCATCTCAAAGAACCATTACGCAATATCAATAGTTTTTCAACACTTCTCAAAAGACGTTATACAAAGGTATTGGATGAAAACGGATTAGAATATATCGCTTATATTACTAAAGGTGTTAGCCAAATGTCGAACCTGCTTGCCGATTTATTATATTATGCTGAAATCAGAAGTAAAGAAAATATCAATTTTAGACCAATTAACACTAAAGATATTGTTGATCATGTTTTGAAAGAGTTTCAAGAAAAAATTGAACAAAAATCAGCAAAGATTACCATTGGACAATTACCTATGGTGCATTCAAAAACTTTTTTTATGCAATTGTTGTTCAGGAATTTAATTGATAATAGTTTAAAATTCAATGAAAAAGACATTCCTATCATTAATATTGATTGTCAAAAAACAAAGAGTAATTATCTTTTTTCAGTAAAAGACAATGGAACAGGTATTGCTCCAAGCTATCAAGAGAAAGTTTTTGATATTTTTAAGCAATATTTTGCCCGAAAAAAATACGGAGGTACTGGAATAGGATTAGCTATTTCCAAGCAAATTGTTTTAAAACACAATGGACGGATTTGGCTAGAATCAGAATTGGGGCAAGGAGCTATTTTTTATTTTACTATCCCGATTGTAGAATAATAAAATATAGAATCTATCCGTATAGGACTGAAAGTCTAATATCGTAACGAGCAAGATATATTTAAGCCCAAAAATCTAATTTCAACTCAGATGAAAAAAAACATATCAATACTTTTATTCATATCTATTACCCTTTTTGTTTTACTAAAATTTGTAGTACTTACTGAAGCAACTAGTGAAATGAATACGCATGATACAGTAAATACACTATTGCTAGATAGTATTATTCAGTTAAGGGCTTTTCCATCAGATATAAAAAAAGTTGATGAGCAGAATGCTCCTGGTTTTACTATTATTGCAGATGAGATAAAACAAAAAATAGAATCGGCTTGTGAATGCGAAGACGCTGATATAAATCTAGAATTGTTACATGCAAAACTAAAGCTATCTTTAGAAGAGCGAGTTTCTAAATTCCAAAGTGGAAATATTACTATTTTCATCGAAAGATCTTATGATAAAAATAATGTTGAGCTATTGTCAAAAACTAGTCTTGATGGTTCATATAGATACAAGTATCAAGCAGAAATGTTGACTACTTTTCAAATAGAAGTCAAGAAAACAAAGTTATTTATTAAAAACATTATCAATACAGAAACTTATATTTATACTTCAAATAGTGTATTTAATACAATAAGTAAACTTGATTGATAATCATTATTCAGGTCAAATCAACATAATCAACAAAGCTAATGCTCGTTACTACAATCTCGTAGCAGCGAGCATTAGCTTTAAATGACATTGGTTTTAGCAAATTAAGATTAATCAAATAGACATTATCAAAACCTTTGTCTACCAAATCTATTTATCATTTTAGAACATTAAAATTCTTTAAAATTTCCAGATATGACAGCAGAAATACTTTTAAAATATATTCACTTCATTTGCATTTTCGTAATCGTTGGAGCCTTAGTTGGTGAGCATCTTTTGATGAAGTCGGAAATGACTCGACAAGAAATCAAACGAGTAGGAGTATTGGATGCTATGTATGGAATAGCGGCTGTGGTGATTTTAGCCGCTGGTTTTACGATGTGGTTCAATGATAGCATTGCAAAAAGTGCAGATTACTATTCGCAGAATTGGATTTTTTTAACGAAAATTGGTCTATTTTCAATTGTCGGTATCCTTTCTATTTTTCCTAGTTTATTTTTAAATAAACAAAAAAAAGGTAATCCAGATGAAATCGTTCAA
>CAZMEH010000414.1:0-4693 GCA_964564885.1 uncultured Saprospiraceae bacterium
CTTGTGTGATAAATTACGAGTTGCCTCGTTCACCGAAGGATTATATTCACCGCATCGGACGAACTGGACGTGCAGAAAATGCTGGCGATGCGATTTCTTTGGTTACTCGAGAAGATTTAACGCATTTCAATACGATTCAAAAGAAAATGGGTAAATGGGTGGAGTTGACTTATAGCGAAGAAATTAACTTACATGGGTTTTAGGACGGTAGACGATTGACGAACGCTTTCGCCTGCCTGCCAGAGGCACGACAGGCAGGCTTGACGGTTGTTTTATTTTTTAGTTTCATTGATTATTGTAGCAGTTTCTAATTTTGTGAAAATCAAATTAGGAATTGCTATTGTTATTTAAGAAGTCTTTTTATTTTTGGTGCTGTTATAACTTTTTAATCATTAATAATATTCAAAAAATGAAAGTATTAGTAACAATGTTACTTTTCCTAGGATTTTTCCTGCAATTAGATGCGCAAGACAGCCGAAACGCTAAATTTTACATTTCTCCAGGTCATATTTCTTTTCTTAAAATAAATAATCAAACGCTGTATCAATTGGATACGATGCAGTATCCGTATAGAGTAGAATTGCCTGCTGGAAAGCACTATGTCGAAGTTTGGTGTCCTAAATACAACCTTTACAAAGATTCTATTTTGATAACGAATGATACGATTACTAAAATCGTCATTACGCTAAAGGACAAAACGGTAGAACAAAAACTTTATGCTAAAAAAAATGTAGAGTTTAAACTTCGAAAAGGCGGAAGAGTTGCTACGATTGCTGCAATTATTGGAAGCGATATACTATGGACTGCAAAACAATTAGATAACCTGAAAAGCCAAGAAGCATCTGCGAATATTACTTATGAACGAGTTTTAGAAGCCAAATCTAAATATGATAATACGATTTCGGTAACTGCTTATGAAACTTACAGAGCAGAATACAATGAATTAAATGATATCTATAAAGCGGAACAAGAAGCCTATAGAATATTGAAAAATAGAACTATTTTAGTGAATACTGGTGCGACTTTGCTGCTAGGCGGAACGGTTTATGCGTTTAGTAAAATTAAACTCAAAAAGCCTGAAAAACCGATTTTTGATAATCCATTCCTTTCTTCTACCTCTTTTTACATTTCTCCTAGTTCATTGGGTTTAACCTTAAATTTCTAAAACATGAAGTATTTATATTTTTCAATTTTCGTCAGCTTACTTTGTTTAAATAGCTGTGCTACATTTCCAGAAGCTGACCCTTTGGTTGATAATCTCTTCACGGACGAAACGCAAGATTTCATTACGATGACCAACTTTGAAGTTACGCCTTCTTATACTGCTTTGGTTGATTTTGAAACAGATTATGCCGATTTAGAAACTAAGTATCAAGAAAGAATAACTAAAGTAGCCATATTTTTAGATGGAGAGAAAATCTATTTATTACCAATAGGGCAAAATTACTTTACACAGCAATTGCAAGCCAATCAAAACTATACGCTCTCGTTCGCATTTTATACCGAAGAAGGTTATACGTATATTTATGAAAGCCATGATTTTGATACGTTTTAGTTTTTTTACAGAAGTCAGAAGAGAGATCGCTTTGCTGTCAGATCGCCTACGGCTGTCAGAAGTGAATATTTCAGAAACCTAAATAGATTTATAATAATCTAGTAATTCCGCATCTTTGTTCGCAATAAAATAAAAATACCATATGAAATTCAATACACTAAAATTAGAAGTTAAAGATTACATTTTAACATTGACGCTGAATAGACCAGACGTTTTGAATGCGTTTACGGTTGAAATGGCGAATGAGTTGATAGAGGTTTTTAATACAGCGAGCGAAGATGATAATATTCGAGTTATTGTCGTGACAGGCGCAGGACGTGCATTTTGTGCGGGAATGGACTTGTCTATTGCAGGAAATGTTTTTGGATTAGATGAAGATTATCGTCCAACAATGGAGGATATGAACAATAAATTAGATGATCCAAAAATGATTAGTAGTGTTCGAGATACAGGCGGTCGAGTTGTTTTGGCAATTTATGATTGTAAAAAACCTGTGATTGCGGCTATCAATGGTGCAGCGGTTGGTATCGGTGCGACAATGACTTGTGCGATGGATATTCGTTTGGCGTCTGAATATGCGAGAGTTGGTTTTGTGTTTAACAAGATTGGAATTACGCCTGAGGCTTGTTCTACTTGGTTTTTGCCACGTATTGTTGGTATTTCTACGGCGTTGGAATGGGCTTACACAGGCGAGATTTTGAGACCAGATACTCTTTTGGCTGCTCGCTACATCAAAGGTGTTTATCCTGCTGGTGAATTGTTGGAAGAAGCGTACAAAATTGCTCGAAAGATTGCCAGTCATAGTCCTGTTGCCATTACCTTAACTCGTCAAATGATGTATAGGAATGCTGCAAAAGACCATCCGTTAGAAGCGCATAAAGTGGATTCCTTGGCTATTTATTACGCAAGTTTGGCTGATGGAAAAGAAGGTGTTGCCTCGTTTTTAGAAAAGCGTAGTCCGAACTTTACTCAAAAATCATCGGAAATGCCAGATTTTTATCCTTGGTGGAAATAAGAAATAAGTAGTAGGATTTTAAGTAGTAAGTATGGTTCTTTGAAAAATCCCATGGAAAAAGGCTAAATACAAATTTTAGCCGAATTCTAGTTACGAAGTAGGCAGCTTGCCTACTTCGTAACTATTTCATGATTTTCACAAAAATTATCGAAAATCACGGAATTTTTCAAAGAACCGTAAGTATTTAATTTTGATAGAATAATATCTGATACTTACTACTTAAAACATAATCATTGGACTCTTTATTACAAATCAAAATTAAATCCTTTTGCAGATAATTGTTCGTATTTTTCCTTGTTAAACTGGTATAGGAAAGCACCTTTTTTAGAGTTGCTTTTATCTTTTACGTCTAACTTCTCCAAAATTTTCATTGCTAGGACTTTCTTCCTAAAATTTCTCTTATCCAAATCTTTTTGAAAAATACCATCGTAAAGTGCTTTGAGTTGAGGAATGGTAAATTGCTCTGGTAAAAGTTCAAAACCTAGAGGTTGAGTTTTTGTTTTTCTTCTTAATCGAGCCAAAGCACGAGTAACCATTTTGCTATGATCAAGTATCAATGGTGGAATATCCTCAATATTGAACCATTCGGCTTCGTAGTTTTCTATTACTTTTTTCTGTTGTTCATTGATGCGAATAAGTGCATAATGTGCAACAGAAATTACTCGTGCGCCAATATCTCTATCAACATTACCATAAACAGCTAATTCATCTAAATATATATTTTTTAAACCTGTACTTTCTTCAAGAACTCTTTTAGCAGCATGATCAACATTTTCATCTGGCTTGACAAAGCTACCAATTAACGACCATTCGCCTTTAAAAGGTTCTACCTTACGTTTGAATAATAGGAGCTTGAGTCGTTGTTCTTCAAAACCAAAAATAATACAATCAACTGCAATTAGAAGCTTTTCTGCATCTGTGTAAAATTTGTTTATATTATTATTTAACATTAGCCTATGAAAATTTTATTATTCTAAAAATAGGGTTAAATTTGAATATTGACAATAAGTGTTAAATTTACACTTATTGTTGAATGTAATATAGGATTTGTCTAAAAATACTACTTTTCTATGAAAAAAATAATAGTAACAGGCGGAACAGGTTATATCGGAGCACATACTTCTGTTAGCTTGATAGAACAAGGTTATGAAGTTGTTATCATTGATAGCTTGGTCAATTCGAGTGAAAATACGTTAACTGGAATCGAAAATATAACGGGTATTCGTCCAGTTTTTCATAAAGTTGATTTGCGTGATTATGAAGCGGTGCACAAAGTACTTGAAATACATCAAGATGCTACCGCCGTGATTCATTTTGCTGCATTGAAAGCAGTTGGTGAATCTGTTCAGAAACCTGTTTTATATTATAAAAATAATATGCTTGCCTTACTCAATCTATTGGAAGCGATGCAGTGTTTTCAAGTGAATAATATTGTTTTTTCTTCGTCAGCTACCGTGTACGGTGATGCAGATGTTTTACCGCTTACAGAAGATTTAGAAAGGAAACCTGCCATGTCGCCATATGGGAATACTAAAAAAATGGGAGAAGATATCATTAAAGATGTTGCAAAAGCGCACGTTGAATTCAATGGTATTTCATTGAGGTATTTTAATCCGATTGGCGCACATGCTTCTTCAGAAATTGGAGAATTACCAAATGGTATTCCAAATAATTTGATGCCTTTCATTACTCAAACAGCCGTTGGGTTACGTAAAGAATTGATGGTTTTTGGAAATGATTATAACACGCCAGATGGCACGGCACTTCGTGATTACATTCATGTGGTGGATTTGGCTAATGCTCATGTTAAAGCGGTTGATAGATTAGCGAATAATCAACAAAAAGCTAATTATGAAATCTTTAATCTTGGTACAGGAAAAGGTAGTTCTGTTTTGGAAGTTATCCAATCTTTTGAACGCACTAGCGGTAAAAAACTAGCTTATCGAATCGTTGGTAGGAGAGATGGCGATGTAGAAGCAATGTACGCTTCAACGGAATTAGCCAATAAAGAACTCGGTTGGACAGCAAAACATTCTTTAGATGATATGACTGCTTCTTCTTGGAAATGGGAATGTAAAGTAAGAGGAATAAAATAATTGAAAATTAAGAATTAGGAATTAGGA
>CAZMEH010000415.1:0-1780 GCA_964564885.1 uncultured Saprospiraceae bacterium
TAGAGACGTTTTACCAAAACGTCTAAATCGCATTGCGTGTTACGTTTTACCAAAAACGTCTCTACCCACTATTTTTTAAAATTCAATCTTACCAAACTTAAAACGTTTACCACGTTCGCCGTAAATAATCATTTCATTACGAGAGGTTTGTTTACAAAGAATCGGTTTCGTTAAAATACCGACCTCTTTATTGTTGAATAGTTCCTTAATTGACACTTTGCCTTTAGTATTCACGGTAGCGTGCATGACAGGCGAACGCCTGCTAATTCGGTCATTATAGACAAAATGAATTTTTCCTTTTACAATCATATGCGCATAAGAAGAAAATTCAGTTGTTGAGGCTTGCTGTTCTTTTGGAACATTCGTCGCCCAAGCAACACTTCCATCAGGATTGATATTGATCACAATAATATCCTCATAATGATAAGTATAAGTGGTGGTTTGTCCAGCATTGAATCCTCCGCCTGTATTGTATGTATTTGTGACCACATAAAATTGTTCGCCAATCAAAACTGCACCGCCATCTGAACGCAAAATAATTTCATCCAAATAATAACGGAACAACTCTTTGCCTTTTCTTGCACGACGTTTATTCATTAATCGCACTAAAAAATCTTCTTCAAAAGCAATTACTTTTTTGCTCACAATCTCTTGACTAGCAATATCTACACTAAAGAAACAAGTACCTTTAATAGAGTTAGAGGTTTTTTTTCCAGAATAAAAACCAGCACAAGTCAACTTATCACGATTAACTTTAAACGTCAAGTCGGTGATAAAAACATTGTCCATATCAAGGTCGTATTCAACTAGCTTCTCACCATTATTTTGGTAAGAAATTATTTTATAAGCATAATTGACCTCACCATTTCTTTGATTTTGGCGGCGACCACTATAAACCCTTGCCAAAACATAAGCATTTCCTTGTTTATCAACATCGACTTTGACCATATCGAACAAATCTTCTCGATAAGGCAATTTGACCAACTTATCCCATATTTTTTCAAACTTTTCATTGACCACTTCAATCGTAAACGCCATATCTTTTGGACGTTGCAATAAGCCACGGCTCATCGTTGGACTAGAATAAATAACAGCTCTTGAACTATCAGGCGAAGCAGCGTATTCTAAATTTCCAATATCTACTTTATTAAAAGCAGGAACATCTGTTATTCGACCTCTTTTGCCAGCAAGTTTTCCTGTTTTCTTATCAATTTGCTGATAAAACAAGGTTTGTTCTCGCTTACGAGCATTATATTTTGAAAAGAAAACATACAACTCATCATTGAATTGCCAAGCATTATTAACCATCGTGTTAAAACCACTCAAATCTTTTAGTGGTGTTGAATATTTAAGAATCATTTTCTTATTGTAATGCTCAATAACGGGCATGACTTGACCCAAAATTTTAGCTCTATATTTTAAAACATAAATACCATTATTGTCTTCTCCAATGATTCTATCTAAGCGATTGCGCACCGTTTGCTTTTGCTCTGGGCCCCAAGTTACCTCTTGCGCTGTACCAATAATAGCACTGAGTAGAAATATAAAAATTAATACTAATGGTGTGTTTTTCATTTTTAATACTTTATGTGTGTGACGATTTTAGGTTTTTTAAGTTTATTTCTCACTAAAACCTATTACTTAACGTTTTATAAGGGCTAATATAATATGCGAAATTAAATAATAGTTGTCAGCAATTAAACAAAAAAATGGGATATACTCATTTGAGTATATCCCATTTTTTTATTTAATTTTTATAATTTAAAATCTATATCTTAAA
>CAZMEH010000416.1:0-10098 GCA_964564885.1 uncultured Saprospiraceae bacterium
CTAATATCTAAATATGTACCACCTTCTTTTAGTTTTTTCGTAACAGAAATATCTGCTTGACTCGGTTGCAAACTACCTGATGGGTGATTATGGCATAAAATTAATCCAGAAGCTTGCATTTCTAATGCTTTTTTAAAAATAATTTTTGCATCAACTACCGTTCCTGCCGTTCCACCTCGGCTAATGTTCGTACGTCCTATTACGTGATTAGAGCGATTTAACAATAGTATCCAAAATTCTTCATGTGCTAAATCCATCAATAGCGGAGCAATCGCATTATAAGCATCTCGACTACTTCGGATTTGTGGTTTTTCTTTGATATCAGATAGTTGTCTTCTCCTTCCAAACTCTAAAGCAGCAGCAATTGAAATGGCTTTTGCTTCTCCAATTCCCTTGTATTTCATTAGTTCATTGATACTTGCTTTGCTGATTTCGTTCAAATTGTTATCATAATCCTTCAAAATACGTTTGCACAAATCAACGGCTGATTCTTGTCGATTACCAGAACCAATCAGTATGGCAAGTAATTCTGCATCGGTTAAAGCATTTTTACCTTTTAGTAATAATTTTTCTCTTGGTCGGTCCTCTTCTGCCCATGCCGTAATTGGCAGCGTTATTCTATAGACGGTTTGTTGGTTATCAACTTGCGGTGAGGTTTGCTTGTCGCTCATTTTATGGAGATTACGGTTTGGTAATTGAATACCTTAAATATACGTATTAAGTATGTTGATTTTTAAAAATTTAACATTTGATTATTTGGTAGTGCTATAAATGTGCACCAAAGGGAATTAAAATAAAAAAAATAAGGAATAAGTTATATCTTTCAGTTATGTCCCGAGGTTTCCACCGGATTGGCGTCAAGGAGATCGCAAAAAAAATGTTTGTTTGCACTGAATACCGATCACTATCGGCATTAAGGGCGTTTTAGAGCTACCTTGTAACCTCCTTGACGCTAATTCGAGTACTCGGGATGGATTGCTTTAGATAGAAAGACAAGACAAGTAACTACATTTCATATCGATGATAGAAGTCGAAAAAGTGCTCAAATTTTATGGAATAAATTACTACAATTTTATAAAGAAAATAGCCTAGCTCGACACCTCGAGGGAAGGTTTTATACAGATGATTGGGACGCTTATAAAACGATATTTCCAACCGAACAACACATTAGCTCAAAAATAAAAACAAATACAAATCATATTGAAAGGACTTGTCCGGAAACCTCGGGATCAAACCTTACGATAAGAAATCGGTGTAGTAAATTAGTACGTAAATCACTTTCATTTTCTAAAAAATTAGAAAATCATATTGGAGCGATAAAATATTTTTTTTATAATTACAACAAAAAACAACAACGGTTTTGGGATAAATACAAAAGTGCACATATCTAGCACTAGCCTAAAATTAATGGATGTCTATCACATGAAAAAAGATAAGGCTAATATAAAATCTTATTATTTTAAATAAAAATACATATAATGAGTAACGAACAGGTATTCAAACTAGCCGCTTTCCTAACATTTGTTACAGGAACATATCATTTCATTGGCATTTTTTATGAAGTCAATTCCAGAACACCAGCTCATCATGTACTATTTACGGTTATCAATGCTATTTGTATTTATGGTTTTATAAAACGTCCAAAATTCTTTGTTTTTGCTTTTGGAGCTTTAGTCGTTAATCAATATTATACTCATGGCGGTTCTCTACTTCGACATTGGGAAGCTTATCAGAGTATTAATTGGATTGACTTTTTTATCGTGTTATTTGCACCGATTTTCTTCGTTTATCTTGTTAAAGATTGGAGAGCAAGATTTGAATCTATAATGTAAATCAAAAAAATAGAGTTTCCAGACAAACGCTGAAAACTCTATTTCTAAAATATAAACAGAAAGACTAATTCCACAACTTGTGGTGACTTGTCCCGATTTCTCGGTGAGAACTCGCTATTGAACATTAAAGACCAAACACAGTTTTCACCGCATCAACATGATCTAATCTTTCCCAAGTAAATGTATTATAAGTTTTACCATTAACTGTTTTAGTTCCTGGTACCCTACCCATGTGACCATAAGCAGCCGTTTCGGTATAGATTGGGCTTTTCAACTCTAAACGTCTGATGATAGCAGCAGGACGCATATCGAAAATATCATTCAACTTAGCAGCAATTGCGCCATCAGTCATGTCAATTTTACTTGAACCGTAAGTATCAACATACATACTAACAGGGCGGGCAACACCGATTGCGTAAGAAACTTGTACTAAAACTTGGTCGCATAAACCAGCAGCAACTAGGTTTTTTGCAATATGACGAGTCGCATAAGCAGCAGAACGATCCACTTTTGATGGATCTTTACCAGAAAATGCGCCACCTCCGTGTCCACCTTTTCCACCGTAAGTATCCACAATGATTTTACGACCTGTCAAACCTGTATCTCCGTGAGGTCCACCGATAACGAATTTACCCGTTGGATTAACATGGTAAATAATATCATCACCGAATAACGCTTGAATATGAGCAGGCAGTTGAGCCTTAACTCTTGGTATTAAGGAATTGATAACGTCGCTTTTGATTTTAGCAAGCATCGTTGCTTCTACATCAAAATCATCATGTTGAGTAGAAACTACAATCGTATTGATCGCAACAGGTCTATGATTGTCATCATACTTGATGGTTACTTGAGATTTTGAATCTGGGCGAAGATATGGCATTGCGCCAGCATCACCTTCTCGTCTCATCGCTGCTAATACTCGAAGAATCCTATGAGATAAATCAAGTGCCAAAGGCATATAGTTATCTGTTTCGTTGGTTGCGTAACCAAACATCATACCTTGATCGCCTGCACCTTGTTCGTCTTCCGAACGACCAACGTCAACACCTTGAGCGATGTCTGCTGATTGTTCGTGAATAGCAGAAAGTACGCCACAAGAGTCAGCGTCAAACATGTATTCTGACTTCGTATAGCCGATTTTTCGAATAATAGCTCTGGCTTCTGCTTGCACGTCAACAAAAGCAGCAGAACGAACTTCACCTGCAACGATTACTTGACCTGTTGTTACTAACGTTTCACAAGCTACTTTAGAGTTCGGATCCTTTGCTAAAAATGCGTCAATAATTGCATCTGAAACTTGGTCACTTACTTTATCTGGATGTCCTTCAGAAACAGATTCTGAAGTAAATAAATATGGCATGGAATAAATTTTATATCGTTATTTGGTAAAATTAGAGAACCAAATTTTATTCAAATAGAACAGTCTGTAAAATAGGTAAAACTTTAAATCAATTTATAGTTTACTTTAAATTAAACTACTTTATATTACATTCTAACATTTTTTCTGCTCCAATGAACCCTTCGAGCTTATCACCAATCTGAACTGGACCAACACCTGCTGGCGTTCCTGTATAAATTAAATCACCTTTTGCTAAGGTAAAGTATTTAGAAAGATGAGTAATTAATGTTTCGAACTTAAAAATGAGGTCTTTTGTTTGTCCGACTTGGACTTTCTCTCCATTTTTCAATAAAGAAAAATCAATATTTTCCCAATGACTATCTTCTATTTCAAGCATTTTGCCGATAGGTGCGGAATGGTCAAACGCTTTTGCAATTTCCCAAGGATGACCTTTTGCTTTGCATTTTGCTTGAATATCTCTTGCCGTGAAATCTATTCCTAGTGAGATATTGCCTACGTATTTTCTAGCAAACTTGGGATCTATTGAGCGACCGTTTTTACAAATGCGCAAAACAATTTCCGCTTCGTAATGTAGATCTTTTGTAAAGTCTGGATAATAAAAGTCACGATTTGCGATAAGCATAGCCGTAGCAGGTTTCATGAAAACCAAAGGCTGGGAAGGAACAGGGTTGTTCAATTCTTTAGCGTGATCGGCGTAGTTACGCCCAATGCAGAATATTTTCATAGCGAATGTTTGAATGCGAGCATATTTGATTCTGAAAATGTATAATCGTGAAAATGTACAAACTTAACATTCTTACACTAATACATTCAAACAGTTTCAGATTCAAACATGCTCACATTGTATCTAATATCTCATTTTCATTAAACCTGTTATAGAACGGACTTCTTTCAATGTCTGCTGTGCTTTCTTGCGGATCTCATAAGAAGAAGCTTGAATTTGTTTCTGTACCTCTTTCTTATTTGCCGTCAATTCAGCTTTGCGTTCCCGAAGTTCGCTACTGATTGCTACCAAACCATTTCCAACAGCGTCTTTTAAGTCAGAATAACGAAGTTCACCTTTATGGAATGTTTCCATCAATTGTTGATGATCTTCGTGTTTGCCACTTGCTTTGAGCAATTCAAAAAGATTGGCAACGCCTTGACTCATTTCTCCTTCTGTCGAATCACCTGTGTCAGTTACGGCAGAACGAACTTGTTTTCTAATGCGTGCATCATCGGCAAAAACATCTATATAATGCTTTGGTCCAAGACTTTTACTCATCTTCTTGTGCGGATTCGCTGGCGACATCACCTTTGGCACTTCTGTGAACAATGGTTTTGGCAACTCGAAATATTCTGTTCCAAACTGATGATTAAATCGGTTGGCAATACTTCGAGACAATTCCAAATGTTGTTCTTGATCTTTACCAACAGGGACGTAATCTGCTTTATATATTAATATATCCGCAGCTTGTAAAACGGGATAAGTAAACAAACCCGATGAAACAAATGCATCTTTATTCGTCTCTTGTAGTTGCGTTCCTTTATCCTTGAATTGAGTCATACGAGTCAATTCGCCGTAAGAACAAACACAATTAAAAATCCACGACAATTCAATATGTTCAGGGATTAACGATTGGATAAATAGATTTTCAGCTTTAACACCTGTTGCCAATAAATTGATAATCAGATTCCAAGTGTTTTGACGCAATTTGTCTGCCTTGTAAGGCATCGTCATGGCATGATAATCTACTACGCCGTAAACACAAGAATATTCTTCTTGCAAGCGAACCCAGTTTTTAACTGCTCCAAAATAGTTACCATAGTGCATATCACCTGTCGGCTGAATGCAGGAAAGTACCTGTTTCATATTGTATAATTGTTCATACTACTGTACATTTTTTCAGAACAGAGATTTTTTATATTTTTCATCATTGATAATCAATAAATTAAGAGCTCTTGTCTCTCTTCTCTTTTCTAAAATGTATAGTAGTATGATAATTGTTGTAATTGATTTTAATTGTCTTATCCTTCTTTTAATCTTTCGGCAGTTTCTGCCACTTTCAATGCTTCTAACACACTTTGAATATCACCATCCATGAAACCAGTTAAGTTGTGAGATGTAAAACTGATACGGTGATCCGTGATTCTATTCTGTGGATAATTATAAGTTCTTATTTTACCAGAACGGTCACCCGAACCAACTAATGATCTTCTAGCAGAAGAGATCTCATTGTTGTGATCTTCCCGTTGTTTATCCATTATTTTGACATACAAACGTTGGTGTGCAATTTCACGGTTTTTGACCTGAGAACGAGCATCTTGACTTTCAGAAACAATACCAGTAGGTAAGTGCGTGATACGAACAGCTGATTCCGTCTTGTTGACGTGCTGTCCACCTGCGCCACTTGCTCGGTAAGTATCAATTTTTAAATCTGCCTTATTGATATTAACATCTTCCATTTCAAGTTGAGGCATCACAACAACTGTAGCAGCGGAAGTGTGTACTCTACCTTGTGACTCTGTTTTTGGAACACGCTGAACACGATGTGCGCCAGACTCAAATTTGAGTATACCGTAGATGTTTTCGCCCGAAATTTCTAATTCAAGTTTACTGTAACCACCAGAACTACCTGGGTTTTCAGAAACGATTGAATATTTCATTTTTGCTTTATCAAAATAGCGAGTGTACATTCTGAGTAAATCGCCAGCAAAAATACTAGCTTCATCACCACCTGCACCCGAACGGATTTCCATGATGGCATCTCTATTATCTTCAGGATCTTTAGGAATTAGAAGATATTTGATTTCTTCTTCCATTGCAGGTAAAGCTTCGTGAACTTCTTGCAACTCCATTTTTGCCATTTCAATCATCTCTGGATCATCGTCGATTTCGAGTAATTCTCTGGCTTCTGCTTGTTGGTCAATTAAGGCTTTATACCTATGATAAGCGTCAACTATTGGCTTTAAATTCTTATAATCTCGGTTTGTTTTTTTATAACGATTCATATCTAGGATGACATCAGGGTCAGCTAGTTGCTCTTCCAATCGTACAAATCGTTCCTTTATCGCTGCTAGTTTATTTATCATTATTATCGAGTTGCGGTATATCTAAATAATCGATCATTCAACAGTAGAAACAATTCTTTTAGTTCCATGTGTTGCAATTTTCCAAATTGAAGTGCAAAAATACGAATTTTTAATAGCAAATGTGGTTTTAGTGATTGGTTATTGGTTATAAGACCAGTTGCTTTTATAAAAATATCTTTTCAGAAGGGGCTTTTATAAGAGTATTCTTTAAAGAATAACAAGTCTATTAGTAATTAAGTTGTTCTAATATGAGTTAGCTCAATAGTACAACTTTCGGGTTGTAAACTCTACTAAGAATATAAATAACTTATTCGCCTACTGTTTATTACAATTGTTAATATTAAGGAAATGAGATTTAAAGAAATAATATTTGTTTCTGTTCTCTTTTATCTCACCTTTGTTCTATGCTTATCAGGCGCATTTCTTTAATATTTTATCAAATTATGACTTTTATAAAATTGTTTCTTTCAAATTTTAATATAATTTGCAGTTATAATTGAGAATGTATTTTAAAAACTACTCATATAAAGCTATGAGTAGTCAATGTAGAATAAGGACATTATTAGAAAATGTTGAATTTTAGAAACACAAAATTATATAATAATGAAACAGTTGCTATTAATGCTGTTTGTTGCTGGTCTTGCATTAACCAGTTGCAATAATAATAAGACTACAGGCGAAAAACTTGCTACAAGTGCGAATATTAAACCAGTGCTTACCGGACAAGAATCTGTTCTGTACAGAGGTGCACTATACCTTGGAGACGAAGCACAATATATGGTTGCTTGCGGTTTTAATCAAGAAGAATGGTGGGTAAATTACGATGCGATTGGCGATGAATTTCTTAATCAATATGAAGATATTACGGAGAAACCATTGGAGATCTATGCAGAAGTGAAAGGCTATTTGGAAGATGCACCGACTGCAAAAGATGAATTTGCAAGTGACTTTGAGAAGGTTTTAAATATTACAGAAATTGTTATCTTCAATGACCTTGATGATGGGAATGATTGTACAAAGGAGGATAAAATTAATTGATTTAACAATAGTAGATTTTAGATTTACGATTTGGAGACACACTTCAATCGTAAATCTAAAATCATACATTTAAAATTATTCAGCTGTTTTTTTGCCATCTATAATGTCTATCAAGTTCGTTAAATTCTCAAACTTTTCTTCTTGAGACTTAGCATACTTAATACCTTTCTTAGCGTACTTTTTAGCTTTTCTTTTATTTTCCAATTTGAAATAAAGTGATGCAACCGTATCGTAATGAGAAACGTCTTTCTCTTCTTTTAATGCCTTTCTTGCCCAGCCAAGTGCTGTTTTTAATTGACCTTCATCTTCAATAACTCGATAGAATGTCCAAGCTATATCAGATAATTCAAGTGCAGATATTTCTGGCATATTTTCAACATATTCAATAGCAGATAGTGCAAAGTTATCACGGTCACCACCATTTCTGTAATACGTCATTTTAAAACTAGCCATTTTTGCAGTAACTGTATTTACATCTATTTTCGTGTAAAGTGCTTTTGCTTCTTCAAAAATAGTAACCTCTTCACCGTTTTTAAGACTTAATAATTGGTCTATACGAGTACCAACTAAGCGATCAATTTTTTGATTAACCTTTCTGTCTCCGAACTGCTCGTTAAATATAGTTCTATTTTCTAATAAGAAATCGAACATTTTAACATCAGTGCGTTTAACAAATTCAAAAATGAATTTTAAGTTTTTCTCTGTAGCCCAATCGTTTTGAGTCTCTAAATATTCGTTTGCGATTTTCATATAACTTTCACCAGAAAATGTTTCTAAGCGAGCGTATGCATAATTATATAAAAAATCAGCTTCCCGATTACCTTCATCATATTTTTTATTCATGTAAGCCAATTGACGAGTAGGATTGTTTGCATCAGATCCTAACTTTAACAGGTCGTCTGATTTTCTAAAGCCAGCGACACGGTGTACTACATCGCCGTCGGAATTGACAAATAGAAGTGTTGGAAAAGCACGAATACCATATTTTCGAGCTACTTTTTTACCTTCGTCTTTTTCCATATCCATTTTGACATTAATGAATTTTTCGTTGAAATAATCACCAATCTCAGCTAATGGAAAAACTTCACGACTCATTTTTTTGCACGGACCACACCAAGTTGTGTAAGCATCTAAAAAGACAATTTTACCTTCTTGTTTAGCAATAGTAAGTACTTCTTCCCATGTTTTATCTTCGATGAATTGAACACCGTCTTGAGCAACAGCCATATTTAGACCAAAACAAAAAATTAATATATACCAAAATTTTTTCATGTTATATCTGTTTAAATGATTATTTTTTAGATGTATGTTCATTAAAGGGTAAATGGCTATAATTATTATTTACACATTATAATATTACGGTGAGTAACAATGGAATAATTATAGCAATAAAATCTAATTCGCAATTAACTTTTCTATTTCGTTTCTTGGATGAAAATATCAAAACGTCCCGTTGGTTCTTTTGCTTGAATAGCCACGTTTCTACCTTCGTTGGCAGCTCTAACGGCTTCTATTTTTCTATTTTGTTGTGCTAATAATTGAGCGTAAGTCAAATGATATTCTGCTTGACCACCATTTTCGATAGCTTTCAAAGCCCATTTTTCAGCTTTTTTGAATGAAGCTTGATCTTGACAAAATGCAAGAACCATTTTTGAAAGTTCATCTAATTTGAAAGCATTATTTTTTGCAAATTTCTTAGCAAAAACACTAGCCGACTTTATAAATTCCGCTTCATTATTGATACCGCTATAATATATCATATCAGCTTCTACCGCAAATTGTTTTGCAGCATCAGGTACGCCTGATTTTACTGCATCTTTAGCTTCTTCAACCAAGCCTGTGTTTTTGAATTTAACGGCATTCAAAACAGTATTAGTAGCAGACATCATCACTTTGTTGTTAAACTCTTGCCTTGAAATGTCTTGTGTTAGGATAGCCGCTTTGTTCTCAATCATTAAGTTGAAAATGCGAGAATCTGCCACATTTGTAAAGTCGTAAATGAATTTCAGATTGGTTGGAGTCGTAAAATCTTTTTGAGTTACTAAATACTCGTTCGCTATTCTTTGATAATCTTTCTTTGCACTACGTAGAGAATAAGCGTATCTTCTAAGGAAGTCTGGCTCACGTTTACCTGCTTCGTATTGCTTAACATACTCAGGGCTTTTGTCGTTTTTACGCATAGCAGTTTTACCAAGGTTGATAAATTTTGCAGCAGGTTTTGCACCTTTTGACATATGAACTACTTTTCCGCTACCATCGACGAATAATAACGTTGGATAAGCGTTAACGCTATATTTACGAGCTAAAGTTTTTCCTTCGCCCTTTTCCATATCCATTTTGACATTGATAAAATTATCATTGAAGTAATCGCCAACCTTAGCGTTTGGAAAAACATCTCTTGCCATAGCTTTACATGGACCACACCAAGTTGTGTAGCAATCCATGAAAATTAATTTATCAGAAGATTTGGCTTCTGCTAATGCTTCTTTCCATGAACCTTTGAAAAATTTGATTCCATCTGCGGAAACCTGTAATGTAGAAAAAATGATGATTGCGGCAGCTAATATAAATCTCATTGAATATGGTTTTTAACGATCTTATGTTAGTAAAAAAATGTATTGTTTAATTAACTCTAACTCTTTTCTTGCTCAAAACTTATACCATAAAAAGCACTATTAGTATTTATAGATTAAACATATGTCTAAAGTGCATTTATTTTTTAAATTTTGACGAAATCAATGTCATTTAATATGAATGTTCTGATTTTATCTTTGTTTTTTAAGTTGATTAGTTAAG
>CAZMEH010000417.1:0-3259 GCA_964564885.1 uncultured Saprospiraceae bacterium
TATACCTTTTTTCTTATCGGCAGTATTACTTGCTCCTTGATTAATATTCTCTTTTGAAATAGTAGATACTTCAGAAATAGCAGGAGACTGTTTTTTGATTACCTCTCCAAATGCACCAACTGTTGTTTGTCCATAAGAGGAAACAACTAAGAATAATAGTAATGAAGTAAAATATATCAATTTCGCCATTAATTCCTTTTTTCTTTATTATGAACTTAAATCATACCAATATTAAAAACTATAGACATTACCAATGTCACATTTTTTTTAAAAAATGGATTGAATTATTACTCGAAAGAGCGGGCTGTTTTTTTTGAAAATAAACGTTAGAACAAAAGTAATCAAGCCTCTTGAATTATTTCATTTTAGATAATTAATTATTCTAGTCTTGTATGACAGATGATTACTTTAAAATACATGACTACCTTTGTAATAGTGCGACTAGACCGAATTAACTGTCAGGTTTAACTTTTTTAAATCCTTATATTTCAGTGTTTAAAACTATCAATCACTCTAGATTTTGAATACTAGTTCTTAAAATTAGAAATGGGTAAAGCCAAAAATGATTTCACCTTCTTACAATCTTAAAAAACAGATAGTGAATGTATAGTTTTATGTTATGTAACACAATCTATAAGTATCACATATAAGTAAAAATAAAAATTGAAAGATAAGGATAGATGATTAAGAGAAGTAATAAATGGTTAGGATTACTTAAAGAGAAGTGTAAATAAAAAAAGGGCGAAGACACAAATTGCGCTCCACCCTGTTATAACCCCAAAAAACATAATCTTAAATATATATGATAGTGTTTTACCACTTAAATATTTGCTTGTCTCGATGATACAAAGGTATAACTATCTATTTAGATATGCAAATTATTAATGAAAAAAATAGCTGTTTAGACATTCATTTTATTGAGTGATGAGTAATGTATTGTAAATCAAGCGTTTATGACTTTTATTATAGTTTTTTTAATTTATAGGAGAAGTTGTTTTAAGTGTTTGTAGTATAAAATATTGAGTTCTTTCTTTAATGGGTTTTTGTTAGGTTTGTTGAATAAAGAAGATTATAAACTTGAGGTCATTAAATAAAGATTGATAAGGGATTGTATTTTATTTGTAAACCCTGACCTGATAACCAATAACTTTTGATTATCAGGTTAGAGTTTGTAATTTTATGACGTGAAGAATAGTTTGAATGTTTCTAAACCAAATTTTCTAATTTCTTCGATTTGAAAAATATCCAATTTTCTAGCAATTTTTAAGTAGCCTTGTTCTTGAGCAATGCGTTTTAGTTTGTCAAAATCTGTATTCTCCATTGGATAATAAAAAGGTGCTTCAACTTCATGTTGCCATTCATTATCATTTTTATAATAGAAAACATTTTGCTTCTGCCACATTGGAAATTGGCTTTCTAGTTTGATTAAATAAGATTCTAAATGCTCTCCTGAAAGATGAAAGGTAAAATAAAAGCCTTTGCTCCACCAGAACATTATACGATAAGCGAAAATGCCTTCTTGTTTAAACAGTCTAGGAATATCTAAAATCCGATAGGGCAGACCTTTATAGTTTTCTCCTTTTGAAGTTTTTCCAAAAGTTATATCCGTGTTTTCTGGAAAATGATATTCATTACTAGAAATATGATTTTTAATATTTTGACTTAATATAGCAAGTTCATCTTCAATTTTTTGAAGCGCTGATTGCTTCAATTCAAAAAAAAGTTTGTCTTGAATAAGCGTAAGTTCATCTTCGTTTAAAATCATTATCCTTAAATTTGCAGCATATAACAGTTAATAAGCGTTAAAAACTAGTAAAAGAACATAAAATTTCGGAATTTAGCGACTTCAAATTGAATAATTATACATGTTAAAAACAATAGATAAGTTATTAATCAAAAGTTTCATCATGCCAATGCTATTGACATTCGGCATAGCGACTTTTGTATTGATAATGCAGTTCTTTTGGAAATACGTTGATGAAATCATCGGCAAAGGATTGGGTGTTTGGCATATTAGCGAATTGGTGTTTTATCTTTCCATGACACTTGTTCCGATGGCATTACCTATTGCCATTCTGATTTCATCAGTGATGGTGATGGGAAATTTGGCAGAACGTTATGAACTGGCAGCGATGAAATCTGCGGGTATTCCATTGCTTCGAATAATGATGCCATTGATTGCGGTTAGTTTTCTGACGATGGTGCTTTCCTTTCTTTGTGCGAATTATGTTATTCCACAGTCAAACTTGAAATTTCAAGCAAGGCTTTATGATATTCGTAAACAAAAACCTGCCCTGAATCTTCAAGCAGGTGTTTTTAATAACGATTTCAAAGGCTATACTATTCGGACAGGCAGTAAAGGAAAAGATAATCAGCGTTTAATAGACGTTTTGATCTATGACCAAACACCTGAACGAAGACAAGAAAATATTCAAGTTTTATCGAAAGAAGGGCAGATGTACACCACAGAGGACAGAAAATTTCTTGTGTTGTCTTTAACTGACGGGAAACAATATCAAGATGCTGGAGAGTCGGGCTCTTCAAAGTCAAGTTATCCATTTGTAAGGACTTCATTCAAAACTTGGGAAAAAGTATTTGATATGTCCGAATTTGACTTGGACAAGACGAACGAAGAATTATTTAAGAATCATTACCAAATGATGACAGGCGAGGATTTGTTGAAAGCTATTGATACAATAGAATTAAAAGTCCAAAAAGCTAAACAAACGCTTGCTTCAAATGTCAAACCGTATTATCATTTCAAGAAAGTTAAAGACACTTTATATAAATATCAGCCAATAGATACGTCTAAAATTGTAGAACTAGATATTAAATTTCCATATCAGCTTCTTGAAAAACGAAAGCGTGAAACCGCTCGACAAAAAGGTGTGACGCTTTCTAAACGCGTGAAAGAGTTTGCTTATACTTCAAAGAGTAATATTGAGCGAGCAAGAGAAAGTCAAACAGAGCATTGGCTTTGGTTTCATAGAAAAATAGTCTTTGCGCTGGCTTGTTTTGTATTCGTTTTCATTGGTGCGCCGTTGGGTGCTATTATTCGTAAAGGTGGTTTTGGTTGGCCAATGCTGATTGCTATTGTTGGATTTATGAGTTTTATTGTATTGTTTATGACAGGCGAAAAGATTGCAAAAGGACAAGTTGTTCCTGTTTACGTTGGTCTGTACATTCCAATTTATGTCTTATTTCCGTTGGGTATTTTTTTGACTTACAAAGCTATGATGGATTCTAAGGGTTTTAATTT
>CAZMEH010000418.1:0-3511 GCA_964564885.1 uncultured Saprospiraceae bacterium
TTTGTATTACTTGACACTTTATTCTAAAAAATAAATGGTTCTTTGAAAATCATTATGGAAGTTTCAAGAAACGGCAAACGGCGCACGGCTGACGGCACACAGCCTGCCACGAAATCTCGTGGGCAAGACATTTTTATTCGTAATTTTCTAAGAAAATCATTTTTCCACAAAAAAATCAGATAACCAAATAAATTCTCACTTCTCTCTTCTCACTTCTTATATTTTAATCCTTTTTAAAATCAACTAACCAACGTTCTCTATCTTTCCAATTAGGTTGTTCCGTTTTTTGGTAAACAAAATCATTAATCACCAAATAATCCATTTCGGTACTCATAAAACAGCGATAAGCGTCATAAGGCGTACAAACGATAGGTTCGCCACGAACATTGAAACTCGTATTAACGACTAAACTCGAATCTGTTTGAGTTTTTAATGTCTTCAATAATTGCCAAAAACGTGGATTTGTTTCTTCGTGAACACTTTGCACCCGAGCCGAAAAATCCAAATGCGTAATAGCAGGAACATCACTTCGCTGAATATATAACTTTTCCCAAAGCGGTAAATCGTGATAACTTTTAGGCAATTTATTTCTACGCTTTTCTACAACAGGGGCAACCAAAAGCATATAAGGCGATGCAGTTTCTAAATCAAAATACTCGCCAACGTCTTCTGCTAAAACCGAAGGTGCAAACGGTCTAAAACTTTCTCTATACTTAATTTTTAGGTTAATCTTCTTTTGCATTTCTTCACTCCGAGCATCTGCAATAATACTTCGATTGCCCAATGCACGAGGACCAAATTCCATTCGACCTTGAAACCATCCAACAACTTGCTTTTGGTCAATCTGAGTTGCTATAAGTTCAGAAAGATTATCAAAATTGTCATATTTAGTATAAACAGCTTTGACTTTTTTACTCATCGTCAAAATTTCTTTATCCGAATATTCAGGACCAAGATACGCACCGCTCATTTTGTCATTGACTTCATCGCATTCCCTTTTCTCCTCAAAATACATTTGGCTAATTGCCAATGCTGCACCTAGTGCGCCGCCCGCATCACCTGCTGCGGGTTGAATATAAACGTTTTTAAAAATACCTGCTCGTTGTAAAACACCATTTGCAACACAATTTAACGCTACGCCACCAGCCATGCAGAGGTTTTCTGAATTGGTTAATTGCTTCGCTGTTTGTGCCATTTTCAAAACAATTTCCTCAGTGACTTTTTGAATAGCCAAAGCTAAATCGCAGTGAAATTGTTCTAAGTCTACTGCTTCTTCTCTTCGAGGAAAACCAAAAAGCGTATTCCATTTCTTATCTTTTACCATACGTAAACCAGTCGCATAATTGAAATAAGACTGATTTAACCAAATAGAACCATCTTCTTTTATATTGACAAGATTTTTTTTAATGGTTTTTATAAATGATTTGGTTTGCGCTGCGTTAGGATTTCCATAAGGCGCAAGACCCATGAGTTTATATTCGCCAGAATTGACTTTGAAGCCCAAATAGTAAGTAAATGCACTATACAGCAATCCAACAGAATGTGGAAAGTGCATTTCTTTGAGCATTTTTAAAGTAGAACCATCGCCCAAGCCAACGGAAGCCGTACACCATTCGCCAACACCATCAATCGTTAAAATAGCTGCATTATTGAATGGAGAAGGGAAAAATGCACTAGCGGCATGTGATAAATGGTGTTCTGAAAAGAGTAATTTGATTTGCTTTTTATCGTATTGCGCTACTTCTTTGAGTCCATCGTAGATTTGCTTTTTCAAGAACATTTTCTCGTCCAACCAAACAGGAATAGCTTTTAAAAAAGAACGTAAACCCTTTGGAGCAAAAGCATAATAAGTTTCTAATAATCGCTCAAATTTCAATAATGGTTTATCATAAAACACAATTGCATCAAGTTCGTCAATCGAGTAACCACCTTCTTCCAAACAATATTTGATGGCTTGCACGGGAAAATCAGCGGTATGTTTTTCTCTAGTAAACCGCTCTTCTTGTGCAGCTGCAATAACTTTTCCGCCGACCACTAAAGCCGCTGCCGAATCATGGTAAAACGCTGAAATTCCTAATACCTTTTTCATGTAGCTTTCTTTATACATCAGATCTGTTATTAGTTCGTCTTGCGACTAAAAATCAGTCTTTTTGAGAATTCACGAACTATCAGTATGGAGACTTTGGTAATTATAAGTCGTTCAAAAGTAAAACATTTATGATTATTAAATACAGAAACCTACAATTCAAATTGTTGATAAGATGACAGTTACTTTTTTAAATAGCTAATTGTCGATTATAGATGCAGTACATTAATAAAAAAAGTAAAAATGTAAGATTTTTTGATTAAAAATATAAATAGGGATTAACTTTGCGCCCAAATAAAAACGAAAGAATGAAGTTTACCAATCAAGATGTACAAAACTACTATGACCAAACGGCTGTTCATTACGAATACTTTTGGAATTTGGATCAAAGCATGGCTTTGCACTATGGAATTTGGCGCAAAGGGATTAAGAGTTTTGGCGAAGCATTAGCACAAACCAATATTGAATTGGCTGCAAAGGCTGAAATAAAAGCGACTGATAGGGTTTTGGATGCAGGTTGTGGCGTTGGTGGTTCTTCTGTCTTTTTAGCAAAAAACATTGGTTGTCAAGTAGTTGGCGTCACGCTTAGCCAACAACAGGTTGAAAGAGCTTATGCCAATGCTGAAAAGAACAACGTGAAAGACTTGGTGAATTTTCATCAAAGAGATTATTGTGATACGGGTTTTGAAGCGGCGAGTTTTGATGTAATTTGGGGCATAGAATGTCATTTGACAGAAAGTTCTAAAGAGAAATTTGTAAAAGAAGCCAGTCGATTACTCAAACCTGGAGGTCGTTTAATCATCGCCGAATACTTTCTTACCAAAGAAAAAATGTCTAAAAGTCAGGACAAACACCTCAGAGTTTGGTTGAATAATGAATCTATTGCTGATATGGTTACAGTTCGTGAATACGAAAATTGGCTAACTCGCAATAGTTTTGAAAACCTCGAAGTAGAAGATATCACCAAAGAAATCACACCATCGGCTCGTCGAATGTTTTTTGCTGCCATGCTTGGCGGAATTGGTACAAAATATTATAACTGGTTTGTCAAAAAAGCAAGTTACTTTTCACGAGTGCATTATAAAGCGCAATTGGCTCAGTATCGCTCATTAAGGCGAGGAGCTTGGACTTATCAAATTGTATTAGCAAAGAAAAAGTAGTGAGTGATTACTCACTCAAGCCCAATGAATGGAGTTGGTTGCTAGTTATTTAATATTTTAAAACAATAAGTATTATTCAAAGAAATAATATAATTAAGACCTGTTAATAATCAAAAAACAATTTTCATGAAATATCTATTATCATCAATTGGTTTAGTTCTATTTTTCTTTAATGTTAATGCCCAAAATTTTGATAGACATTCGTTTACGATCAATCTTGGCGGAATTCATCAAATTCCATTTGAACAAATTAATGAGTACATTG
>CAZMEH010000419.1:0-19100 GCA_964564885.1 uncultured Saprospiraceae bacterium
CATCTGTTTATAAATGATTTATGAAAAAAATACATAAAATAACAACGGTTATATAATATTACATTTTGATAACAAAAAAATTTAAATACTTTTGTTAAATAACAATATGTAAACTATTAATCAAAAAAAAGTTTACAAACATTCAAAAAGTTTAGATAAATGTCATTACTTCGCATAGTGTTGATGTAAGTTTTTTAAAAAAAAATGAACAAAAAGCGAATTCTAGCATTCCATCCTTACAAACAAAAATAACTGTATGTCTTTATTTAACGTCCGTTTAGAAGTTATGAAAACCATTGAAGGGAAAGTAGATGGTTTCATAGATAAATATCTTATTCCAGTTGAGAAAATCTGGCAGCCAAGCGATTTTTTACCTGATTCTACCTCAGATACTTTCTTCGATGAAGTAAAACAAATCAGAGAAGAATCAAAAGAGTTGAGCTACGACTTTTGGGTTGTTTTGATTGGTGATATGGTAACAGAAGAAGCTTTACCTACTTACGAATCATGGTTATTGGATGTAGAAGGTATTGACCAACATTCTAAAAGTAGTTGGTCAAAATGGGTACGTCACTGGACAGGAGAGGAAAATAGACATGGTGATGTGTTGAATAAATACTTATATCTATCTGGTCGAGTAAACATGAAGGAAATCGAGCAAACGGTTCAGCACCTTATCAAAGATGGTTTTGATATCGGAACGGATCGTGATCCATATCGCAACTTTATTTACACTAGTTTTCAAGAGTTAGCTACAAATATCTCTCATAAGAGAGTTGGGAAGTTAGCTATGCAAGGTGGAAATAAGGTGCTTGGAAAAATGTGTAATATCATCGCAGGTGACGAGATGCGTCATTACTTAGCATACAGGGAGTTTGTAAAAGAAATTTTCCAACACGATCCTAGCCAAATGATGCTTGCTTTCGCTGACATGATGAAGAAAAAAATCACGATGCCAGCACATTACTTAAGAGAATCTAGCGGAAAGATTTCAAGTGCATTTGATGAATTTTCAATGGCAGCACAACGCATAGGCGTTTATACTAGTCAGGATTATATAGATATAATTAATAAATTAAATAAGTATTGGGACATCGACCATGTTTCTGACTTAACAGGAGAAGCAGAACGTGCTAGAGATTATTTGATGAAATTGCCTGGTCGTATGACTAGAGTAATTGATCGCATAAAAATTACACCAGAAGTTACGCATTTCAAATGGGTGACCGCTAATGGTATGATGTAGAATAGTTACTCGTTGATTGGTTCTTTGAACCGTAGAATATCAAATCCGAATATCAAACCGCAGAAGTTTATCTTTTGCGCTTGATATTCGGATTTTTATTTTAATAAAAATATTTCTGTGGTTCGACCTGTCCCGAAATTTCGGTGATATTCCTTGTTCAATATTCTGCGGTTCTTTTTATAAGTCTTATTTTTGCGGAAATGATATTAGGATAAAAATAAAAAATAAATATTATGAATTTTGACTTTAAAAATCAAAAGGTCTTAGTTAGAGTTGATTTCAATGTGCCATTGGACAAACAATATCAAATCTTAGACGACACACGTATTCAAGCGGCTTTGCCAACTATTCAACATATTTTGAATGGTGGTGGCGCAGTTATTTTGATGTCTCACTTGGGTCGTCCAGGTAAGAAATTGAAAGATGATGGTTCAGTTGATGTTGAGAAATTCACATTAAATCACACCGTTAACCATTTGTCTAACCTATTGGGCAAACCTGTTCAATTTGCAACGGACTGTGGCGGTGAAGATTCGCAAGCAAAAGCAGCAGCACTAAAAAGTGGTGATGTTCTTGTGCTACAAAACACTCGTTTTTACGCAGGAGAAAAGAAAGGTGACGAAACATTTGCAAAATCATTAGCTGATTTGGCTGATTTTTATATCAACGATGCTTTTGGAACGGCACATCGTGCGCACGCTTCTACAACGACTGTTGCTCAATTCTTTGACAAAAACCACAAGTCATTTGGCTTTTTATTGTTAAAAGAATTAGAGAATGCTAAGAAAATCACTGAAAACCCTACTCGTCCATTGACTTCAATCGTTGGTGGTGCAAAGGTTTCTGATAAGATTTTGTTACTTGAAAAAATGATTGATTTCGTTGATAATATCATTATCGGTGGCGGAATGGCTTATACTTTTTTCAAAGCACAAGGCGGTCAGATTGGTAATTCTCTTTGTGAAGATGATAAATTGGGCTTAGCACTTTCTTTACTTGAAAAAGCAAAAGCGAAAGGTGTAAATGTTTATTTACCATCAGATTCTATCATAGCAGACAAATTTGCTGCTAATGCTAACACAAAGATGGTGGCTAGTGATAATATTCCTGATGGTTGGTTAGGTTTAGATATTGGTGAAGAAGCTAGAGAGTCTTTCAAAGCGGCTATCCTTGCTTCAAAAACAATTATTTGGAATGGTCCAATGGGTGTTTTTGAAATGAATGCTTTTGCTAACGGTACAAAAGCAATTGCTGAAAGTGTAGCAGAAGCTACTCAAAATGGTGCTTTCTCATTAGTTGGTGGCGGCGATTCTGTTTCTGCTGTCAAAAACATGGGACTTGCTGATCAAGTAAGTTATGTTTCTACTGGCGGTGGCGCAATGCTTGAATTACTTGAAGGTAAAGTTTTACCTGGCGTAAAAGCAATGAGCTAGTTTTTATTAAAGCTAGGTATCGGATACCTTCAGAGGTATCCGATACCTAATTCTTATATTTCCCTTCTTATTCAATTATCTATTCTATAAAAGCTTCAATCAGTCTATTCAAATTAGAATTCTATCTAAGAATAATCGCAAAACGTTTTAATTCTATTAATTTCTATATATATTAGATTGTAAATGAAGAAACATTAATTATTCAAGTGTAATTCTAAAATTTTCATCCATGAAGCTACCTAAGATTAAGTACAATTCTCCTGTTATTTTGACCTTTTCGACTATTTGTCTAATCGCATTTTTCTTCCTTGGAGGTACTTCATTGTATCAGCAATATTTTGTAATTGATAGCAATTTTTCAAATGTTACCGATTATGCTTCTCTAGTTACTTATATTTTTGGACATGCTGACGAAGCGCATATTCTTGGCAATTTGACTTTCATTCTATTGCTTGGTCCAATTATAGAAGAGAAATATGGCGGTGGTAGTTTAGCTTGGATGATTTTAGTCACAGCTATTGTTACAGGACTAATTCAGGTTTTCGTCTTTCCAAATATAGGATTGCAAGGAGCTAGTGGCATTGTATTCATGTTGATTATTTTAGTCTCCTTTACAAATGTCCATAAAGGTCAGATTCCTTTGACCTTCATTTTAGTCGTTGTATTGTTTATTGGAAAAGAGTTGGTGGAAAGCTTTCAATCTGATAATATTTCACAATTAGCGCATATTCTTGGTGGTGTTTGTGGCGGAATTTTTGGTTTTACCATTGGAAAACCAAGACAGATAGAAACTTATGCAGGAAATTATTAAGATTATTACCCTCTAATGAAATAGCCGTTAAGCGTTTTAAAACGTTTAACGGCTATTTTTTTTAAAAAAAGTACTATTATTACAACAACTGGGAGTCACTAAGCCAACGCCTACGTAAAGTTTCACATGTGGAACACCTGTCCCAGGTGAGTCGTTTTCAAACCGTTCATCTTTAGTCAAATCATTAGTCTTTATTCACAAGAATTCTTATAGCCAAAAAATATAGGTTTTGATTTTAGCCAAGGCAGTTCTGAGAAAGATAGCCATGCTGTCTGACGAAGAATTAACGCAGAATAAAATTAAAAGATGATTTTGTAGGCATATTAATTTTGTGAATAAAGACTATTAACAATAAAATATTTTTTCTATTCTTGAATCCTATGGGCACAAGAAACAATACTGCGAGGCGTTTCCTTCAAATCATACACCTCTAGCAGATTTAAACACCATTGTCTACCTTTATTAGCCAGTGTAATCAACGAAATAGGCGCATTACAAATATGCGATGCAATCTGGGTAATCGCATCAAACTATTTCTCGGATAAGGTATCTAATATTCTATAATTTCTTAATGCTCCTATTCTTTTAGCCTCCGTGTTTCTTTGCTAAAGTTATAATTAGTACTATTCATTCTTTGGCAACTTTAAAACAAATACACTCCCTTTACCTACTTCACTTTTAAGTTCTATTACTCCATTCAGTTTTTTACAAACCAGTTTTACAATCGATAATCCTATACCAGAACCTTCGTAAACTCCTCTGTGATGTAGTTTTTGTAACATATCAAATATTTTTTCTTGATAAGCCTCTTCTATTCCAATTCCATTATCCGAAATAATAATTTCATGATAGAGTTCTGTTGATTGATATTTAACCTCAACAGTAGGAGTTTCCGACTTATTATATTTCAAGCCATTCCAAATCAGGTTTTTCAATGCAGCATACAACAAAGAACTGTTAGAGGTAATAATAGGTAATTCAGAATAATAAACTTGACTATTTGTTTTCTTGGTAAAATTGTACAAGCTATTTCCTACATTACTTAATAGAATATTCAGATTTACCTCCTCTGTCTCGATTGTTTCGTTTTTAGACATTGCAGTGTACCTTGCAAAATCTTCAACCAACGTATAAAGCTGTCTTGTACTATCTTTTATGGTCAGAAAATAGTCGCTAAGTTCTTCTTGAAGCGCGAGTGGCAATCTATGTTTTATCAAACCAACAAAGTTACCTATACTTCGAATAGGCTCTTTTATATTATGAGAAGCAATATAATTAAATGCCTTTAATTCCTCGTTTGCCTGTTCTAAACCTTGTGTTTTTAAATCAACTTGTTTTTGCAAATAGGCACTAAACTGATGACGTTGTTTATTTTGTTGCCACAAATAAACTGCCCCAAGCGATAAGAGTAATACTACAATAATAAAAATAATAACTAAGTATTTTTGATTATCAATCGTCAATTGATCTAGTTCTTGCGCTTGCGTCAGTGTTTCTATTTCCTCTTGCTGCTGCATCGCATCGTACTTTGCATTTGCAAAAGAACTAAAGCGCAAACGGTCTTTACCATATTTTTCTCCTTGCAATTTTATAAAATCCTCTTGAACTTCTAATGCTTTTTCAGAATTTCCAATAGCTTTAAAATAGTCTATTTTTAATTTATAAACTTCTTCGGTGACCACAAAACCTTCATTGGTAAGGTCAATTTTTTCTAAAATACTAAATGCACTAGCGTAATTTTTATTAGCGAGTTTATATTTAACACTTAAAATATCAAAATCTATTTCATCAGTTACCCGTTTTCTTTTTTCAATGACATCAATATCAGGTTTTGCTATTTCAAATAAATCATTATCTATGTAATAATTCGCCATGTACCTATGGCTAGAAATAGTGGCTTCTCTAAATCTCTCTCTCTTGACTGTATCAATTACGGGTAAAATTTCACGAAGCAACTTTATATAAAATTCTGCTGAATCCTTCTGATTTGTTTTGCTATAAAATTCTATGAGACGAGAATAATCATAAGATAAATTATATTCTTTTACTGGAGAAGAGAATTTTTTTGAAAAAATAATAGCCGCTTGAGTATATTTGAGCGCATTATCATAATCACCCAAAGCAACATAAATATCAGTAATATTTCCTAATGCATATGCTTCAGTACCTTTGCCTCCTAGCTTTGCTTGCTCCACTGATTTGAATAAATAATCTAAAGCGGTAGAATAGTCACCAATACTACTGTGCAAATAACTATAAATATTGTAGCTATTTGATCTGGATTCATAATCATAGGTATGTTCTAGATTAGCATTCAGATAAGTTAGGGCAAGTTCAAAGGAATCCACTCGAGCGTATAAAAAACCTAATTCTATAGAGTATTTATGAGTCGCAGTATCTAACTCTAATTCGAGTGCAGCTTCGTAGCCTTTTAAATAATACGCTATACGTTCTTCGCTACTTTCCCAACTATAAACATTTAAAAAATATTTTTGGAATTTTTTAAAACTACCTATTGATTCGCTTGCTCGGATTTCTTTCCAACTAAGGGATTTTTCATCCACCTCATTAGATTGAGCTACCAGCAAATTAGCTATTCCTAAGAAAATATATAGTAAGATTCTTCTTAAATTCATTGAATGATATCTAAAACAAGCCATAATTAACAATAAATCGCTATTCAAATTAAATGTTGATTATCCGTTCTTTAATTCATAATTATAATCATAATTATAGTGCCAAAAAAATCAATACATCAATATATCAAAACAAAATTAATGTATTATCAAAGTTGCGTCTTTATTTTATAAAAAAAGCTATTATTAAAGCTTTAGTGACTTTGTTTAAAAAAACGGTTCTTTGAAAAATCCCGTGATAAAATATTTTTCGTAGAAAAAAACGCCTTGCAGTCTGCCGTTCGCCGTTCGCCGATTTCTGAAACTTCCACGGTATTTTTCAAAGAGCCAAAAGAATTAATAAAACTCATAAATATATATAGTTTCGGTTTTGTATTTTGACTTTGGATCATAGTTTTCGCTACCAATTAAGAGGTAATTTTCATCATAAAAATAATCTATAGTTTGTCCTAAGTTCCCTTCTTTATCAAAATAAATACCTTTAGAAAGCCAGCCAGCAGCGTTATATTCATACTTCTCTATGCGGTATTCATTTTGTTGTTCAATGATTTGACCTTCCTTATTATAAATTAAAGTATAAGAATCAAATGATGCGCCAGCGTCAGCATATTTTATAATATTACAAGAATCCTCTTTGTATTCATAAAATGTAACTCCAATCGTATCAATCGTACTCGAGCGAATATTTTTATACAAAAAGGTTTTATGCTCTAAACGACCTAAATTATCATAATCAAATAGATAAGCTCCTTTATAATAAAAAGAACTGTCCTCTTCATAAAAATTCAATAATTGAATAGAATCTAGTTGTTGATTATCGTTATAATAATATTGTTTTAATTGTGTTTTATCTGAACCTAATTTATCCGCAGATTTTAATATTTTCCTTTTATCTTTATCATCATAAATATATTCATAAGGATTGTCATAAGGTCCTAAAGCAGCATATTCGACATCTAACGTAATATTTCCTCGCCAGTCGTATTCTTTAATATCCTGTATAATTCCTTTTTGATGACCAATATTAATAGCTCGACCATCTCCAACAACTAAAGATTCATTGCCTTTTTGTCGCAACTGAACTTTCAGCATTCTCTTAAGATTGTACTTGTCCGCATACCTAGGTAGTTCAGTTGGCGAAGCACCGATTGTGTCAAGGTCACTAATCTGATTGTTAAAATTGTGCTGACTTTGAGCATTAAAAGAAAGGAAAAGTAGAAAGAGGAAGAAGTATGTTTCTTTCATAGGAGTTATGATTTCGTAAAAGGTTAGGCGTCGGACGCTTGTGATCCGTCCGACGCTTAAATCTCGCCAAAGATTCTAGAATTCAAACACTTTAGCTTCTAACGCTGGCACATAAGAACGCTCTTCAAAATACATTTTACCTTCATTGTCCCAAAGTAAAACCGTAGAACAGCGAGTTCCGTACTCTTCTAGTTTGATGCACATTGGAGAAAGTGATCGCTCCCATTCCACTGGAGCACCTGTTACTGGCAAATCTTCATCAGCTGCGCCTGTTTCATTGAGCATCATTTGAAATGCTCCTTCTATGGAGAAGTCAGTTGCAAGTAATTTCTCTAAATCCGCTTTTCCTCTTCTGATTTTAGGCCAATCTTCAGAATTCAATAGCGCATTACTCAAACCGTGAACACCAGCTTCAATATGCGTGATTTCATTACTCATATTTGAATAATGTAATAAATCGTTGCCATCAAAAGTCAGTAGATTATAACCATTATATAAATCAGCCGTTTTATCAACTTCATTCAAATACTCTACGCCGTCTACTTCATTAACCAGATAATTAGTCACTAACTTTCCACGAGTTGGCGCATTCTGCTTGAGCTTATTTCCATCTCGATAATTCGTCAACCCTGCAAATCTTCCCAATTTGCTCACGCCAAACCATGAGCCATTCCCAATCGTATCTTTCCCAGCTAGCATTTCTGGATGTTCTTTCCACCAGTGTGCTTGCTGAGTTGGTCTTTTGTAAAATTCGTCTCGGTTAGCGATAACAATCAAAGGATATTTCGGATGTTGTTTGTATGCAAAAATTAGTAAACACATTTATTTTTGAATTGATAATGGACAATTGAAAATTGAAAATGCACTAGTATTAGAGTTATCCATTGTCAATTTTCAATTATCCATTTTTTAATTTTATTGTAGAACTACTGTATTCAGTAAATCTCCTAGTTTCTTTTTTAATTCAACCAATTTCTTTTGAACTTTTAAAATACGCATCATTTCCTCAAAGTTCTCTCTGGGAATATCTTTTAATCGTTCTTGGTTTTGTTTATTCAGTCCAATCACCTTTTTAAATTTAAAGCGATTCATGGCGTATAACATATCATTTTTATAAAACACTTTGATAACTACACGAGACTCCAATGGCTTCTCGTACCTTTCGACCCAATTTTTACTATAACCATATTCTTCCTGAATAGCTAAAATATTAATGGCCAGTTTTTGAATTTCAGCATCTTCATGATTTTTAAAATCCTCCTGTGTCGGATGCGTTTCTTGTATATTTAATAAATGATGATAAAGATTCACAAACTTGCCATATAACTTATTATCAAAACTGGTCAACAAATCACCCATGTCCACTAAAACAGTTTGCGCAACGGTTTGCCCGTCTTCCAACTCTTCATGACCAACTTCTAAAAGCAACCGAACCATATCTTTTTCTTGAAACTCGTCATTAAGCGTCGTTTTAAGTTTCTGTTCCGCTCCTGTTGTTCCTTCACCTCCGTGTTCTGTTCCTGGAAATGGTGCTTGTTCAAGACCTGGAAACGGTGATTTATCAAAATTCTGATTAGGTCTTTTTTGACCAATCGGTGCATTCGCAGATGGCGCATTGCGATTCATTTTATCTTTAGTCACCAATCCATGAACGATTTTATTCGTCTCATTAATTAGGACTTGCTCACCGATATCCATCAAACTGGAGCATTCTCGAATATAAACCGACCGCTTAATCGGGTCTGGGATTCGTGCGATACTTCCAACGATGTCTTTTATTAAATTGGCTTTCTTGATTGGGTCGTTAGCCGTTTCTTTAAGGATTAAGTTGGTTTTGAACAAGATGAAATCTTGCGCACTCTCTTCTAAATACTCCTTAAACTTCGTTGTCCCAACGCTTTGAATATATGAATCTGGATCTTCGCCTGTCGGCAATTGAACCACTTTCACATTCAAACCTTGTTCCAACACCAAGTCCAAACCACGGGTTGCCGCCTTAATACCAGCCGCATCTCCATCATAGAGGATTTTGACATTTGGCGTATAACGCTTGATGAGTTGAATTTGACCGATTGTCAATGACGTTCCAGAAGATGAAACCACATTTTCAATACCCGATTGATTCAACGAAATGACATCCGTGTAACCTTCCACTAAGATACATTCATCGTTTTGGCGAATAGATTTTTTAGCATAATAAATACCGTACAGCACTTTACTTTTATTGTAAATTTCCGTTTCTGGCGTATTCATATACTTTGCGGTCTTCTTATTGTTTCCCAATATTCGACCACCAAAACCAACAACTTTTCCTGATAAATTCTTAATCGGAAACATTACCCGACCACGAAAAAAGTCTTTTCCGTACTGATTGGATAATCCGACCTTTTTCAAAAAATCAGTATTATATTTCTTTTTAAGTGCAGCTTTTGTAAAAAAATCACCTCCGCCTGGCGCATATCCTAAACCAAATTTCTCAATCGTATCTTCCCGAAATCCTCTTTCCTTAAAATAACTCAAACCAATGCTTTTACCTAGATCAGTATTCATCAATTGGTTCTGATAATATGTTAAAGCGAATTCATTGACAATATATAAACTGTCAATTAGCTGCCTTTCTTTTTGATGTTCTTCTCGATTACCTGTTTCTTCGAGTTCTATACTGTATTTTTTCGCCAAATAGCGAATCGCCTCTGGAAATGATAATCCTTCATGCGCCATGACAAACGAAATCGGATTACCTGCTTCACCGCAACCAAAGCATTTATAAATATTCTTCTGTGGCGAAACCGTAAAAGATGGCGTTTTCTCGTTGTGAAACGGACAAAGCCCAAGCATATTAACGCCTCTGTTCCTCAGCGACACAAAATCACCAACAACATCTTCGACCTTCGCCGATTCTATTACTTCTTGTATGGACTTTTGTAAAATCATTGTTTACGGTTTACGGTTTACGGTTTACGGTTTACGGTTTACGGTTTACGGCATATCAATGCAAACTTAATGTAAATGCTAGTATTTAGGTTAAATAATCTGATAGAATCATACAATATGACCTTTTCAAGGTCATTTGCTACTCGTTTCTATTAATTCTAAAATCACCTCAAATGTTTTATAAATACAGATATGAAAAATTCATTTATCTCAAAACTCATTGCGCCTAAATTTGTTTAAATGTAGAATTCAATTAAAAACAACGATTCTTTAACAATGAACTTGTTTAAGCCCTGTCTGCCAAGTTAGTGACAGGCAGGCTCGTGAGAGAAGTTTCTGCAAAATAAATATTCTTTTAATCCAGCGGTGGCTTGCCCCGTTGTTTTTCAAAAATTCGGATAATGCGGCATCCCGATAGCTATAGGCAACATTGGAATAAAAAGCAAGATTTGTCAAAGAACCAAAAAAATTAGGTCATGAAAGTATTTTTAATCATAACAGGAGTTGCAGCACTCCTTTTTACAATCGTCCAAATTTACGCTATGAGTAGTCAAAAAGACATCGAAACCTATCCTTTTACACTAGTCAAAAAGTTTGATAAATTTGAAGTTCGACGTTATGAAACGACTTTATTCACTTCTGTGAAATTGTCTACTAACGAATATGAAAAAGGGTCAAGTCAAGGTTTTTCAATTTTGGCAGGTTATATTTTTGGTGGAAATGAAACGAATGAAAAGATTGCGATGACTTCACCTGTTGCGATGTCTTTAGAGGATTCAATGACGGTGATGTTTATGGTTCCTAAAAAATTCAATAAAGAAAGTTTGCCAAAACCAAACCAATCTAAAATTGAGTTTAAGGAAATGCCAATGAAAACTGTTGCGGCAATCACTTTTGGCGGTTGGGCAGATTCAGATAAAATAGAAAGCCACAAACAAAAATTAATGGCGGCTTTAGATGCTGAAAAAATAGAATATACGAATAGTTTTTTCTTTTTAGGTTATAATGCACCTTATGAGGTGACGAATAGAAGGAACGAAGTCATTGTAGAATTAAAAGATTTTCCAAGCACAAAAGCGTCGAATTTCTAATTACTTCTTGGTGAAAAAGAAGACAGAAGTGAGACCATTCGCTACGCTCATTGTCAGAAGTCAGACTAACCACGTTTACTAAACTTTAACAGTTTAGTAAACGTGTATTTATCTCGATTCTTTAAGAATGTATAGTATGATTAGCGTTCTTAATTTCTCCTATAAAAAAGAATTTAGAAAATTGCTACAAAACATATGTAGTCAATATTAGAAATCTGACTTCCGACAATGAGCGAAGCAAATGGTGTCACCGCTGTCTTCTCAATTAATACTTAAATCGAATCTGACTATTCTGACTCATATATCCAGAGCCTATATAAAACTCATATTTTCTAGTTTTCCCATTCGGCAACTTCACCAATTCTGTTTGATTCTTAGGTTTTACTATTTTTAAATTATCATTTGACAGAACATCAAAAATCAACGTTTTATCATCGTTTGCCGTAGAAATAATCGCTACTTTGTTTCCTTCACCGATGCGAATTAAACTCAATCCTTTTGCATCCGCATCTACTAGAAAACCAGTATTTCGGTAAGGTTCAGCCGTAAATGTTCCGTCGCAGTTACCTTTCATAAACAAACCTTTCATACCATCGTATCTACCCGTTTCGATTTCTACCGGATATTGATTACCAACCGCCAAAATATCTAAACAACCATCTTGGTCAAAATCCTCCACGACTGTTCCGTAAATAGGCGCAATTTGTGCTTCTATTGGTAGAGAAAGTAGGCTAAAACCACTCATTCCGTTATTCATTAGCAAAGTCGATTCAAATCTAGTCGCTTCTATATGCAAAGCTTCTTTCAAGTTTTTGCTTCCGTAAACCTCTTCAATAGTCGAACTACCAAAAATATCATAAGTCGGTATTTTCGTTTTCAAACTTGGAATTTGCTCCGACGAACATTGTAAACCTCGCACAGGATATTGAATGCCATCATTGTAATAACTTAGAACGATATCAAAATTACCATTTTCATCAAAATCATCACCATAGACATGGAAAGGTAGTTTTTCGGACGCTTTATTTTTACTATTTGTTCCCAGATTACCCAATGCGTAATCCATATCACCGTCATTATCGAAGTCTCCACCCGAAATACTATTCCACCATCCAGTAGAATTCGGAATTTCAAAAGGTACGAAACCAGTTCCATTATTATTGAAAATCGTAACGGGCATCCACTCTCCTACCACCATTAAATCCAAATCATTATCATTGTCGTAATCCGTCCATAAAGCACTCGTTACCATTCCAATATTTGATAGTTTCTGTGCTTTTTCAAGCGTAACATCTTTGAATTTACCATTCGTATTTTCTAATAAATAGCTATTCGGAGACCTCGGATATTGTCCAGTCACTACTCTACCACCAATGAAAACATCCAAATCACCATCATTGTCATAGTCCGCAGCCGTTACGCAAGACGCACTAGAAGGCATAGACGGTAAGGCATCTTCTTGATATTGGAAATTTCCTTTTCCATCATTTAAATATAATCTATGCAAAAAATATCCTTCTACTTCTAAAAACTCATAGCTTCCGCTCGTCACTAGCAAATCATTGTCTTCATCTCCATCCACATCAAAAAAGATAGCGCCCATATCTTCGTATTTCTTATTGTCAAGAAATACCGTTTGTATCTGTTCTGCAAAAGTGCCGTCCGATTTTTGAAAATGTAATGCGCCCGATTGACCTGCTGCGCCACTGACGTAAAAATCTTCCAAACCATCACCATTTGCATCTCCAACCGCTAAACCTGGACCATTTTGAGATAATTTATGTGGTAATAATACTTGAAAAGCATAATCATCTTTCTCAATTTCCTTGTGTTGATGTTCAATTTTATATTCCTCGTTTGCTTGTTTGAATAGGAAGTTTTTTTCAATATTTTCCTCTTTCGTTGTAATTGCTTTTTCATCCGTAATCATGATTACTTGATTCCCTTCTACATTTTCAAGGTAAGATTGAGTGCCGTTTTGCCAATAAACTACTACTTTATCAACTTGTGTATTTTTGCCAATTCCGAAATGCAAAACAGGCTCGACAGAAGATTGATAACCACGAGTTAAACTCAATTCTTGTGTTTGCTGATTGCCGTCCGTAGTAGTTATGACCACTTTTGCACCTATTCCTAATGGGTTTGATTGCTTACTTTGAAGTTTAATTCTGAGGTAATTATAGTCATTTGGGTTTTCCTCCGCTGTATTATTTTTATAAACACTCGCTTCTGCATCTATATTATTAATAATCAAATCCAAATCTCCGTCTAAATCTAAATCAGCGTAAGCTGCGCCATTAGAATTTATCAAATCTCCAATGCCCCATTCTTGTGACTTTTTAGTAAAAGTGAGGTCTTTATTATTTTTAAAAATATAATTTGGTAAAGTAGAAGCAGGAATTTTTTCTTTTAAATCGTCATAAGTTGCCGTTCCATCTTTGAGCAATACTTTTAGCTTTTTCTTAAAATCCTTATCCAGTACATCTCTTCGATAACCATTGGTGATAAACAAATCTTTCCAACCGTCATTGTCAAAATCAGCAAACAGCGGATTCCAACTCCAATCCGTAGTAGCGACGCCCGACAAGTAAGAAATTTCACTAAAAGTAACTTTAGATTTTTTATTGTCTTGCTCCAATACGCCATTATTCAATTGCAACGCATTGTGCATATATTGATGACCAAACCCAGACTTAACCATTAGCCAAAATTCGGGAATATTCATCGCAGCCATATTCGTTTTCTGACGCTTATTATCTTCTGCCATCATTTCCACCGCAAAAATATCCGTCAAGCCATCATTATTGAAATCGCTCGCATCTACGCCCATACTGAACTTTCCGAAGTGTTTAATTGCATCATCCATGATATTAATAAACACGCCTTGACCTGTATTTTTGTATAAAAAATCAGGTTCTTGATAATCGTTAGACGTGTAAATATCTATCCAACCATCACCATCAAAATCACTGACAACGACTCCTAAAGTATGTGTATAATTGGCAATTCCTGAGCTTACAGAAACATCTGTAAATTTTATTTTTCCGTTTTCGGTATCATTTCTATATAATCGGTCACTGTTTTTCGCTGGTGGATTTCTCATTTTATTTAAAACAATACTTGCTTTTTCCCTATCAATGTGCGGATGATTAGCGATATACAAATCCAAATCTCCGTCATTATCATAGTCAAAGAAAACCGACTGAATAGAATAACCTGGGTCATTAATTCCATACTCTCCAGCTCTATCTGTAAAGGTTGGAATACCACCGTTTTCATTCGCATTACCATCGTTTACAAACAATATATTCCTACGAACGGCATCTTCTTCGTACCAACCCGATGCATTTACATAAATGTCTAACCAGCCATCATTATTAATATCGACCATTGTCACGCCTGTACACCAATCATTGAGGTAAGAGGCTTTTGCCTTTGCGGTAATATCTTGAAATTTCAAATCACCTTTATTCAAATAAAGACGATTCAGTGTCATATTTCCTGTAAAGTAAACATCAGGTAATCCATCGTTATTTACATCGCCTATGGCTACTCCGCCACCGTTGAATAAATATTCGTATTTGAAATAATTAACCGTGTTTGTTTCTTGAATACTATTTTGAAACAGAATATTGGTTTCGGAAGAAGGTACAGCCGAAAACACTTTATATTCTTCGTAAGTAGCTGAGTCGCTTTGAGCAAAAGTCACTATTGTAAGAAGTGAGAAGATTAGAAATAGGGTGATTTTCTTGTACATAGTTAATTGTTTTCTAAATAGCTAAGGAATGAGCCGTTTATATTAAAAAAGGACTTACTACCAATTGATGATAGTAAGTCCTATTTAAAACTAAAAATATAACTGACTTGTTGTGATATTAAAAAATACCTCAATATTCAGTTCTATTTTCTAACGAATTTCGCAGTTGATGTTACACCAGTTGCTTCGTTAATAAAAGTAGCAATATAAGTACCTGTACTCAAGTCAGAAACTCTGATGTTGTTACCAGTGTACTCATGGTGACGAATAACTTCTTTACCCATCATGTCAAATACAACAATTGTCATAGACTGACCTTCTGATTCGAAGAATAAGTTATGCGTTGCTGGATTTGGAAAAACATTCATTGCTTGTGCTTCTAATACATTATTTGTACCAGTAGTAAAAGTTTGAACGAAGTTATCAGCATAGTAAGTCTGCTCTGTAGCAGGGATTGCTCCATGGTTAAAGAAGAATGCTAAACGATCCGCAACTACTCCATCAGCTGGTGTTCCTGCAAAATCATAACAAACTGTTTGCCACTGACTAGCTGTAGCTATTGCCACTGTACTTCCTTCATGTAAAGCTACTGCACCTCCTGTACCATCAGTCTTTTCCAACTTAAATACAAAATCTGTTACAGTAGAACTCCATACATCAGCACACAATTCAGTGTTTCCTGTTGTCATATCAATGTCACCACCTGTTGTGATATCAATGAACATTCCCATCCATGTTTCACCTTCTGCTGGCTCAATCAATTGCAAAACACTGTCAGAAGTGTTGATATTATTATCTGGGTTTCCAATAATACTGTAACATCCGAAGTCACCTTGAGCAACACTATTACCAAAACAAGCTCCAGGAGTTTGGTTTTCGTTATCAAAATCGACTAAAACTCTTTGCTGTGCATCTGCAAAAGAAAACATAAACGTCAATGCAGATAAAATAAGTAAACTTTTTTTCATAACAATATATAGTTTAAAAATTAAGAATGATTTATTATAATTCAAATATCCATCAATACATTATTTGCTTGTTAGAACTAAATTCTGGATTAAAGGGTTGAATAAATAACTTCTGTAAGAATAGTTATTCTTTTTATATCAACCCATACAATTATGAATTGTTTAACTAAAAAGCTTTTTTTTGTTAAATCATTACCATTTTTGCACTTTTTTAATAATCTTGTTCAAAAAAAACTATGACTATTGATAAATACTTGATTTTCAAGACGAAGCTCATTTTTATTTTCAAGACGAAGTCTCGGGGCGAAAATAAAATAGCTCAAGTGCTGGAACGCTCAATAATTTGTCGAAAAGATTAGCAATGGATTTTTAAATAAACTCAATAGGTAGCCTTAGCTGCATCGACCATTAAAGCAATGTTTTTCAATGCTTTTTGATGCTCGTCCGATTGAACAGACTCATTTACAACGGCGTTCAATTGCGTATTAAAAAATGAAAACAGTGTTTCAAAACGTTTTACTTCTTCTAGCGTATCATCATAAACAATTTCTCGGAGCGCATCTAGTTGTTCGTAAGTCTCAACAGTAATAACATTTGCCTTTACTGCTCGACTTATCAAGATTTCATTGAAACCTTCAATCGTCACGGTATATTTATCCAAAGAAACCATCACTAACGTAAAAGCATATAAACTACTTCCGTTCTTGTGTGTCAATCGTTTAAAAAACATAGGAATATCACCTTTCGTTTCTAATACAAAGCCTTTTGGTTCTAACTTATCTTTTAAGTATTGTATATCTATCATTATTCAATTTTAATTTTTCCGTCATTCTGACTACAAACAAAATGATAATTATTCGGTTTTCGTTATCTCGTCGGTTATTTTTCTAATTTTAACAATAAATGATGGAATATGTAGAAGTTTTGGTTAGTTGAAAACTAGTTAGCAGTAGGCAGACAAATATTTCGTAGCAGTTTTTCAACTTTGTTGAAAAACTGCTAATCACCGAGGTTTCGGGACAGGCTGCTAATCGATAACTATTCCTTTTATAATCTTTCTCGTAAATCGCAAAAATTGTCAGAGAACCAAAATGTTAAACCAGCTTGTTAAAATCTTTTGAATGAAACACAATCTTTATAAAAATATCATTTCATTAGCGTTTATAATACTTCCGCTTTGGACAATGGCAACGCATATCGTCGGTGGCGAGATGAATTATCGGTGCATTGGAAATAATCAATATGAAATCTCATTGACTGTTTTTCGAGATTGCTATAATGGTATTCCCGTTTTTGATGCGCCTGCTTCCATCGGTGTTTTTAATGCAAACGATAGCTTAGTGGCTGATTTGCGTGTTCCGTTTATCGGCGATGATACACTTCAAGCTGTTTTATTTGATAGCTGTTTAGCCATTCCGCCAACGGTTTGCGTGCACCGAACAACTTATATAGATACCGTTACTTTGAATTTTAATGCTGGTGGCTACAAATTGGTTTATCAGCGATGTTGTCGCAATTATAGCATTCTCAATATCGTGAATCCTAATAGTACAGGTGCGACATTTTATACGTTCATTTCCGAAGAAAGTCTGCTGAGCTGTAACAGTAACCCAGTTTTTAATGAATGGCCACCGATATATATTTGCGCAGGAACGCCCATTGTCTTCGACCATTCCGCCACAGATGCAGAAGTAGATTCTCTTGCTTATGAGCTTTGTGCACCTTTTATTGGTGGAATTATAGGCAATCCTATGCCGCAACCGCCATTTACACCAGCTTACAATAATTTACTCGTTCCATATGACACGGTAACCTGGAAAGCTCCATTTAACACTAATAATATGCTCGGCGGAACTCCGCTTGCCATTGATGCAACAACAGGTTTGTTAACAGGAACGCCTTTTATTCCTGGTCAATACGTTGTTGGTATTTGTGTAAAAGAATATAGAAACGGTGTATTGATTGGTTTAACAAAAAGAGATTTTCAATATAACATTGGAACTTGTATATCTAGTTACGAATCCAACTTTACTGCGCCTGATGTTGTCTGTGATGGTTTTTCTGTTGATTTTGTCAATCAGAGTGGAAGCGGTCCTTATGCGTGGGATTTCGGTGATTTGACTATAAACAGCGATACTTCCAGTCAAAACAATCCAACTTATACTTATTCGGATACAGGAAGTTACACCGTGACTTTGATTGCTGGCGTTGGCAATGTTTGTGCGGACACCTCAATGCACACTTTAATTATTTCTGCCAATTCTATTATTTGGGATGCCGTTGCGATTTATGACGCATGCGAAGATAGCGTTACGGTTCAGTTTCTTGACCAATCCATTTCGACCTTAGGTGATGTTGTTAAATGGGAATGGGATTTTGGTGATTTTATAGATTCTACTCAAAATCCGCTCATTACTTTAGGCGGAAGCCCACTGAATCAGTATTATTATCGCTTGATCATTACTTCCGAAAATGGCTGTCAGGGCGTTGGTATTGGAGAAATAAAAACTTATCCACTTGATTTAGAATTTGATATTGGCACACAAGAATGCCCTGGAATGGAAATGGTGATTGCTGTTTCCAAATACGATTCAACGACTAATTATACGTATGAATGGTCGCCAGAGGAGTTTATTTTATCTGATATTACAGATTCTATTATCATCGTTGCGCCTTATGTTCCCACGAATTACATTTTAACAACGACTCAATACACCTGCATTCAACACGATACTATTTTGGTTGACCCAACGATTAATGCACCGCCTTTGGATATTTTTGCTGCACCAGACTCTATTTATCCTGGAGAAGTCAGTCAGATTTCAGCAACCGATGATTTCGATTATATATATAGGTGGTCACCATTTTCAACATTAAGCGATTCTTCGATTTTCAATCCTATTGCTTCGCCATTGGAAACAACGAGTTATGTCTTGACTATAACCGACGAAGATGGTTGTATTGGCGTTGACACGATAA
>CAZMEH010000420.1:0-6471 GCA_964564885.1 uncultured Saprospiraceae bacterium
GAAAAAGTCCATAATACGGTTCAGATGCATTCTATTTTATTGAAAAAATCAGGCAAAATAATTGGTATTTGCGGTTTGAGTGAGCGAACGGTGAAAATCGGAAACGAATGGGTGACAGGTCAATATGTTCGTAATTTCTCCGTAGACAAAGCTTATCAAGGCAAAGGATATAGCAAACTCTTAATGGACAATTTGAAAAAATACTTTACTTCTATTTTGCCAGAACCTTATATTGGTTACGCTTTTATTGAAGGTAGTAATGTTCGTTCTCAAAAGGTGGCAGACTTTCTAGGTTATCCAATTGTGCGCAAGTTTGACACAACGTTGTTTAGCCGTTTATTTCCAAAATCGAAATCTAACGCTCGTAGAGCAACAAAAGATGATCACGAGAATATTAAAACTCATTTAACTGAATTTTATAAAGATTATAGTTTCGTTCAGTTTTATAAAACGTTCTACAAAGACGATTACTTCATTTTGGAGGAGAATGGTGAAATCGTAGCAGGCGTTCAAGCATTCAAAGTAAAATGGAAAGTACATACGATACGAGGTTTTTCTGGAAAAATTATGATGAATGTTTTACCATATATTCCAATTGCAAACCGTTTATTTCATCCAGATTTTAAGTTTTTGGTATTTGATAGTATGTTTTGCAAAGAAGCAAAAGAAGAACAATTATTAGAATTATTGGCACATGTATTAAGTCAATTTGGCGATGTTTATTCAGGTTGGGTGATGCTAGATCAGGAAGCACCATTGTATCAAAAATTGAATAAAATCAATAAATGGGGCATTTTAAATAGTATTCAATCACCGTTCCCTGCTGCCGTTGTCATGAATGTGCATGGATTGCCAGAAACTGTTTTAGAAAAAGCAAAAAATCAGCCTGCTTATATTGCCGGGTTTGATTGTATATAAATTACTTGCGTTCAATTACTTTTGCCAAAGTGAGAAGGTGACTTCAAGTCACCTTCTCACTACTTCCACGATTTCAAACACAACTTTAAAACCATGAGAAAACATATTCTACTCATTTTATTATTCAGTTTCATATGCATTAGCCATAATACTATTCATGCAAAAATGCAATCAAACCTTGTCGCTTATGAAAACTTAATTCCATCTTCTAAAATCAAAAAGCGAATAAAGTCTAAGTTTAAGATAAAGCACAGGGTAAAATCAAAACTTAAAAAGCGTGGAGAATTTGATTTCTCTGATTTATTGAGTTATCTATTTTTACTGCTATTGATAGCCATTTTGATAGGAATTATAATTTTATTTTTATTTGCAATTAATACAATTCAAACCGCAGGATTAACTGGTTTGTGGCTTTTAATAAGTATTGTAAGTGGTTTGTCTGCTCTCATTCTTGCATTTTTTGTTATTCTTCTTGCCATAATTACAATTAGTGGAGTATGGAAATTATGGTGAAATATAAATCTTAAAACGCTTCTGATTGTTTGTTATCTTGAAATATGAAAGTAAAGACTACAAACATTATAAATATAAATTCAAGTATTGACAATAGATTTTATAATATTTGATACTTTTGTGCTAGTAATCGTTTCAGTACAATTTTACTAGGAAAATCAAGGAAAAATGACTTTTAATAATACAAATGACGTTAGTGTATTCTCAGGAACTGCTTCTAAGTATTTAGCAGATAAGATTTCTGACTTTCACGGTCAACCGTTAGGAAACATTGAAGTGCAAAAATTCAAAGATGGCGAAATGTGTCCGATGATACACGAGTCAGTCCGTGGGAATTACGTTTTCTTTGTACAATCTACCTTTCCACCAGCGGATAATTTGATGGAATTACTTTTGATGATTGATTCTGCAAAGCGTGCTTCTGCGGAATATATCACTGCTGTTATTCCTTACTTTGGCTACGCTCGTCAGGATAGAAAAGACAAAGCTCGTGTTTCCATTGGTGCAAAATTGGTGGCAAATATGCTAACTGCAGCAGGTGCAGATCGTGTCATGACAATGGATTTGCACGCAGGTCAAATTCAAGGTTTCTTTGATATTCCAGTGGATCACTTGCAGTCAAATGTGATTTTTGCTCCATATTTGCAGAAAATTGGTGGTTCAAAATTCACATTTGCAGCACCAGATGTTGGTGGCGTAAAGCGTGCTAGAGAATATGCAAAATACTTTGGAACAGACTTAGTAATTTGTGACAAGTATCGTGAAAAAGCGAATCAAGTAGCAGGAATGACGATTATCGGTGATGTAGAAGGCAAAGATGTAGTCTTGGTCGATGACTTGATTGATACGGCAGGAACGTTAACCAGAGCAGCACAATTGATTTTGGATAACGGCGCAACCAGCGTTAGAGCGATTTGTACGCATCCTGTTCTTTCAGGACCAGCATACGAACGTATCGAAGCGTCTCCATTATTAGAATTGATTGTAACGGATACGATTCCTTTGCGTAAAGAAAGTTCTAAAATCAAAGTACTTTCAACGAGTAAGCTTTTTGCAAGAGCAATCAAAAATATCTGTGAGCATCGTTCTATTTCGCAATTGTTTGAAAATGAAACGGCGTATTAGTACAGTTGGTAGTAGTAAAAAAGAGATTGCCTTTTCCGAAATATTGGTGAAATATTGATGAGAATGCAGAGATGGCAGAACATCTGATTTATTGACTTACTTGCTTTTAACTAATTGAGCATCAAACCTATAAGGTTTCAAAAACCTTATAGGTTTAGTTTGTAACCACTTATAATATATAGGTGAGTTAAGGTAAATATTGCGACAATAATTTAACTTAAAGTATTGTTGGACAGCATTTTAAGTAATTGGACAGAAGTTTCCACGCATTGCCTTATTTTGTAAAAAATTGATAATCAGCATATTATTGTCTGATTTCTCTCTTCTTATTTACTGCCAACTACTTATTGCTCCATTTAATATTATTTCTATGAAAAATATAATTATCATATTCAGTATTCTAGCTTGTACAGCGACAACTTTAACTGCGCAAATACTCTCAGACGCTGCTCCTGCCAAAATGATTATTAAATGGTCGCCGTTGTCACTCATCAATACTGTCGCACCTGCCGTTCAATTTGGAATAGAACATCGGTTTGCAGAAAACTGGACACATCAACATGAGCTTGGATTTCTCTGGGATGGAAACAACCGATACGATGGAGATTTTTTTGGCGTTCGATTACAAAATCAACTTAGATACTATATTCCACAGGATAAAAATTCCTTTGATTTCTTTTTTGATAGATACTTGTCGCTTGAAGTGACAGGCAAACACTTGAATTATAGGGATGAGGAAATAATAGTTTTGCGGAACGATCAATCATTTAGACAACTCTTAAATGTAGATGCAAATTATAATGAATTGGGTTTTTTAGTAGGAACGGGTAAGGTTGTTTATTTTGAAAAAATTCCACTTATATTAGAATATGGTAGTGCCATTGGTGTACGATTTATTAATAAGTATTTCTATGATTTGCCTTTAGATGCAGATATTTTTAGAAATAGGAATAATATATTTTGGGATCCATTAACAATGGATATTGACCAACTTCCTGCATTCAATGTCTATTTCAAGCTTGGTTATATTTTGAATTAATTTTTTCACTAATTGTTTTTAAACAAGTTCAACGATTAGTACCTTAATTCATAAATAACGGACATCTATATTTTAATTTAAATAACTGAAAATCAATAAGTTATATTTACTGCCTACTGCATTAGAAGCCTCAAAAGAATAGAAATAATCATTAAATTTTTGTTTAGTAAATTGGTATTTCTTGAATTTATAAATAAAATATCCTTTAAAATGAGAAACCGAATACTTTTATTTTTAATCATTCCTATCTTTTTAGGTTCATGTGTTTCTTCCAAGAAATATGATGCACTCAACACGGCAAATACTAATGTCGAAAAGCAACTAGCATTAAAGAAAAAAGAATTACAAAGCATCATACAAGAACGGGATGACTTAACCGCTTCATTGAAAAAGACCGTTCATACCCTTGGTGAACTAAAAGCAGATAATACAGATTTACAAAAAAAATTGAGTAACCTGAATACAAATTTTAATGATATAAATCAAAAATATAGCGAATTACTAGCGCAAAATGAAAAGCAACTTCAAAATGCTTCTAGCGATACAAAACGCCTTAATGAAGCATTATCTGCAAAGCAACGGGAGTTAGAATCTAAAGCTAAAGAGCTACAACGATTAGAAAATTCTCTAAATGGTTCAAAAACAGATTTAACTGCGGCGCAAACTCAGTTGGCTGATGCGACAAAAAAATTAGAAGAACGTGAAAAGCGTTTGAACGAATTAGAAGCTATTTTACAGCAACAAGAACAACAAACGGCTGCTTTAAGAAAAACGGTTTCTGATGCACTTCTTGGCTTTCAAGCATCTGACTTGACGGTAGAGAAAAAAAATGGTAAAGTATACGTTTCGTTAAGTCAAAATCTACTATTTGCTTCGGGTAGTACTTCTATGGATAAAAAAGGAAGTGATGCGCTTCAAAAGCTATCACAGGTTCTTAATCAGAATCCTGATATTGATATTAATGTGGAAGGGCATACGGATAATGTACCGTTCAGAGGTCGAAGCGGCATGCAAGACAACTGGGATTTGAGTGTACTTCGTGCGACTTCATTAGTTCGTGAGTTGGTCAAAAATGGTGTTAATCCACAACAAATAATTGCTTCTGGTCGTGGAGAACATTTTCCAGTAGCAGACAATGATACAAAGGACGGAAAGGCTAAAAATCGTCGTATCGACATTATTCTTTCTCCAAAACTAGATGAACTTTTCAATTTAATTAATGAATAGAAAGTAGCCTGAACGGGCTGTTCGCCAAGTAACATTAGCGCATTAAATATTAGTGTGCTTCTATTAGAGCGTGGCGAACAGGCTGTTCGCACTACTTTTAACAATACATCATGAAACACACTTTGATATTAATTGTAATGCTGATTTTAGCTGGCGTATATTACGATTACCCAACTATGTTTGAGCATTTGCCACGTTCTGCGCATCAATGGCGACAGTCCGACGGCGCATCTTTTGCGATGAATTATTATCAAAATGGAATGGATTTTTTCAAACCACAATTCCATAATTTGCTCGAAGGCGATGGATTGTGCGTAGCAGAATTTCCTGGTTTATACTACTTAGTCGCTGTTTTATACAAGATATTTGGCGCACACGAAGGGATTTTTCGATTGTTGTCTTTTATCATTTTTGCAACAGGTTTGATTGCACTTTCCAAAATCATCTTAAAAGCGACAAAGGACGATATGTTGTCCTATTTTGTTCCGATGCTGATGATGACTTCGCCCGTTTTGGCGTTTTATGCCTTTAGTTTCCTGCCAAATATTCCCGCACTCGGTTTTATAATGATTGGTTGGTACTATTTTCATCGCTATTATGAAAGTTCTAAATTAGGTTCGTTCTATGTCGCTTGCCTATTTTTTACGCTAGGTGGCTTGATGAAAATAACGGCTATGCTGTCGGTTGTACCAATTTTTGCCGTTTACTTTTTTGAATTGGTCGGCATTTACAAATTCAAAAAAATAGAACGCATTTTTGAAAATAGATTACTAACCGTTATTCCATTGGTAATAATGACGGCGGTCATCGCAGGTTGGTATGTTTATGCATCGCATTTCAATAATAATCATACTAATTACTTCTTAATGACGAGTAGAGCCGTTTGGAGCATTCCAGAAAAAGATGCGACTTATGCTTTTATTCGAATTTTTAAACTTTGGGCACCGCATTATTTCAGTTGGTTCACGCACGGTTTAATTGCTTTGGCGTTGGTTTGGATAACATTTACACCAAAACGCCATCATCCGTTTCTCTATTTCTTAACGATACTTTGCAGTATTGGCGTGATTTTGAATGTTTTAATATGGTTAGGTTCATTCATCGACCATGATTATTATGTGATAGAATTGATGATTCTACCTCCGATTGCGTTGGTCACATTCGCCATTTTCTTAAAAAAACATTATCCAAAGTTTGTTTCATCAATGGCTTTGAAATGGATTTTAGCCATTTTTGTATTATTCAATGCTTACCAAACGAAGAAGAATTTAGATTATCGTCAATTGCCTGATAGTACGTTTAGTGTTCATTTTAATCCGACATTTTACGAACACGAGGAAATCCGTCAGTTCTTAGCAGACAACGGAATCGCTTATCCAACAAAAGTAATCAGCATTCCAGACCGCAGTCCAAACAATTCTTTGTATTACATGAATCTAAGAGGTTGGACGGAATTATTCAACTATCCATTCGACACAGAAAAGGTAAAACTTTTTGAAACCTATGGCGCAGAATATCTAATTATTACGGATAAGTCTTACTTAGAAAAACCAGAATTACAAGGCGCATTTGCTAAACCGATTGCGAATTATAAGGAATCGATTTTTGTATTTGATGTGCAAGGATTGGAGTAAAAAGTGGTTTTCTTA
>CAZMEH010000421.1:0-1720 GCA_964564885.1 uncultured Saprospiraceae bacterium
ACGAAACAAATCACGAAATTCAAAAAAGATGGTATTCGCCATTTCAGTGTAAGTGCTGACGGAAAAACAGTGATATTTACGAAAGATGGAAGTATTTATTCGCAAGCCACCTCTGGCGGAAAAGCGAAGAAAATCAATATTACCGTTGGTGATGATTACCGTTTTGACCCAGTAGAACACAAAACGCTACGTACTGGTGTTGATGGCTTTGATGTTTCTCCAAATGGAAAATATATCGTTTATGAAATCAAAGGCGAGATCTTCGTAGCAGAGGCGGACAAAGAAAAAACGAGAACAGTCAACGTTTCCAATCACTCTTACAGAGATAGAGAAGCCAGTTGGTTAAATGATACAACAATCATTTTTTCATCTGACCGTGCTGGAAATTATGATATTTATCTAGCGAGAAGTTCAGATAAAGACCAAACGAATATTTTCAAATCATTCAAACATGAAGTCGTTCGCATCACGGACACACCAGATGATGATCGATATGTAAAAGTTGCGCCTAATGGTAAAAAGCTAGTTTTTGACAGAGGAGTTGGTGATTTGGTGATGATGGAAATTGACACAAATGGTACGTTGAAAAAAGAGAAAACTATCGTTACAGGTTGGGCAAATATCGGAAACACGACTTGGAGTCCAGACAGTCGATATTTGGCATACTCTAAAAGTGATTTGAATTTCAATTCGGAAGTTTATATTCATACAATAGATGGTAGCCGTGAACCTGTTAACGTGAGTATGCACCCGAGAGGCGATTATTCTCCTGTTTGGAGTAGAGACGGAAGTAAGTTAGGTTTTACTTCTATTCGTAATAATGGCGATGCTGATGTTTGGTTTGCTTGGTTAAAAAAATCGGATTGGGAAAGAACACAAGCGGATTGGGATTTTGCGGAAGACGAAGAAAAACCTAAAGCTAAAAAAGACAAAAAAGGTGATAAAAAGAAAGCAGAAGTGGAGCCAATGCTAATTGACTTTGATGGTTTGCACGAGCGTTTAACGCAAGTAACTTATACACCAGGTGATGAAAATAATTTAGAAATTTCGGCGGATGGAGAAACATTTTATTTCTCTAGTAATCGTGGCGGGCCAAAAGGAAGCGACTTCAATTCCGTGAAATGGAATGGTAAAGACATGAAAACCATTTTACCAAAATCACGTATTTATGGTGTTTCGCTTTCAGACGATGGTAAAAGTTTATTCTATTTCAAAAGTGGGAAAGTGAATAAATTACCTGTTAAAGGAAAGAAACCAGAAACATTTGGTTTTATTGCAAAGATGGATATTGAACATTTAGCGGTTCGAACGCAAGTTTTTGATGAAGCTTGGAGAACGCTAAAAGATGGTTTTTATGACCCAAATTTTCACGGTCAAAACTGGGATGCATTACGTGCTAAATATCGTCCGATTGCATTAGCGGCAAGTACAAAACAAGATTTTCAGGTGATTTATAATGAAATGTTAGGTCAATTGAATGCGAGTCACATGGGCTTGTACGTTAGAGAATTGCCAGAAGAAACGCAAGATGAGCGCACAGGTTTACTAGGGATTGAAGTGGAACAAGCGTCAAATGGTGTAAAAGTGAGAACGGTTATTCCAAACACACCTGCGGACAAATCGCAAAGTAAATTGAACGTTGGTGATGTGATTACTAGCATCAACGGAAAATCTGTTACTGGAAACAACTTTTCTAGTTTGCTAATCGGCTCTGCAAAAG
>CAZMEH010000422.1:0-2812 GCA_964564885.1 uncultured Saprospiraceae bacterium
TTTATCACCTTTATCAATGTAAACCTTCAAGTTTCCTTCTAATATCAATTCAGAAAAATCCTTGTATTCAGAAACGTCTCTACCTCCACGAGGTTGACCACTAAAACCCGAAACAACTAATCCGTCAGCCTCAGATTTAATAATAGCATCCTGTAATTGCCAACTATAGAAACGTCCATTTTTAGCATTTAAATTAGCTCTATGAATCAAATCCTGAAGCGTATTATTTAACTTCACAGACTTTCCTACTGGAATACTTAACTCTAATTTTAAATGTTGTCCACGCCATTTGTTTTGACGAGATTGCTTAAGAAATTCATCCAGTTCCAAAATACTTCCATTAACAACAGGCATATATTCAATACTACTTGCCAATGCTTTTGCCTGTTCGGTGTTCATTCCTCTAGCAAAACGAGTTTGTTTCAATTCAAAAACATCACCGTCCGCTTTCTTAAAGTCTAATGAAACACTTCCGTGAAATAGTTGATTATTAGCCACTTTAGTTTTTCCAAATTGAAAAGGACTATTACTTTGTTGAATAGGATTAGCCTTTATTTCAATCACTTCACTGATTAACTGAGGATATTCCGTCACTTGTGTAATCTGACTTTCAGAATCAAACTCTCTAGCTGTATTTGTCAAGAAATAAAACAAACTAGAAACCGCAACAATAGCTACTATTGTCAACGTAATTGGAATGCCTTTCCAAATTTTTGTTCTAAAAAACACTCGAATAATCGTCAAAGCGATACCAATAATTGGAATACTTAACGTCATAAAACCAAGTGTGCTCACAATAGGAACTTGACCGCTTGGAAATAAAAAGGCTAAGTAAGGATAGCCCAAAACAGAACCAACGATTAAAGCAATCCAAAGTGCACCAACGAAAAACATCAATCCAATTCCGATAATAAAAAATAAGGGCTTCGTTACGGTTCTTACGAATCGCTCTAACGCCCTTGAAGTTTGTCTAACGAATGCTATTCCTTCTTTTATAGTATTGTTTGAACCATATGACATTTCGTCATCCGATTCTTTACCATTTTTTTTTTTCTTGCCCTTTCCACCAAATTCACTGAATTTGTTGGTAACGTTCTTCAACTCTCCTTCAAAAGTTTTAGCGATATTATTCACATCAATACGCTCACCACGCATTTCTAATTTTTGCTTTGCACTTTTTGCTTCTGGCAAAACTGCCCACAAAATGATATAGAATATAAAGCTAACGCCTCCGAATAAAATCAAGACAGCCATGGCAATTCTTATCCAAACGGGATCCTCCAAACCAAAGTAAGCACTAATTCCCGAAGCTACACCACCGACGATAGTTTCGTCAGAATTACGGTAAAGTCTTTTACCAAACTTGTGATTGCTCCAATCTTTCTTTGCTGTAGAAGCAGAAGTAGAGTTAGAATTTTCAGTGGCATTAGCATTAGGAATTTCCTCTTTCTCTGGAACACCAGAATAATCAGAAGTTGCGCCAAAATCCTCAGGCGTTCCCATGATATTGATAGCCTCACTCACATCTTTGATATTCACAATCTGACGACCTTTCAATTTTTCCTTGAAAAGCTCAGACAATCGGATTTCAATATCCGTAGTGATGTCCTCAAACCCTTCAGAACTTTTGAAGTGACTATCAATTGCGCTTAAATATTGTTTTAAGTGATAATATGCATCCTCATCTATTATGAAAGTATAACCACCGAGATTGATATTAAATACTTTATTCATTTTTGTATGTTGAAAATTTGATTTTTAAAATTGTTTTGATAAAAAATGGTTCATTCATTGTCAATTGTCCATTGTCAATTGTCCATTAAAACTAACTTATCTTGCTCGTTGCTTGGTCAACTGCGGTCACCAAAGTAGACCACACGCCCCAGAGTTCATTTAGAAATTCCTTTCCTTGGTCGGTCACGTAGTAGTACTTCCTAGGTGGACCAGAAGTCGATTCTCTCCAATTATAGTGCAACAACTCCGCATTTTTCAAACGTGTCAGCAATGGGTAAAGCGTTCCTTCCTTGACAATGAGTTCAGACTCTTTCAATTTCATGATTATATCACTCGGATAAGCTTCTCCTTCTGACATGATAGCGAGTATGCATAATTCCAGCACACCCTTTCTCATCTGCTTTTTTGTGTTTTCTACATTCATATCGTTTATCTTACAGTACAAAGGTATGTTAAAATATAATACTATGCAATACATAGTACTAAGTTTTATATAGAACATTGTATTAACTACATCTATGCATAGACGAAAGTCGTTTTTTTAACGACATAAAGAAAGCTAATTCGAATTTTTTTTTACTTTAGGAAATAAGTTTAATCATCGCAAGACAAACTTCTCCATGTCTCTGTACCTCCGTGCCTGCCTTTGTCGGCAGACAGGTTCAAAAAAAATACAGCAAAATGGAACTTTTCAAAGCGGTATACCATTATATATAGTGTCTTATTAGATTTTACACTTTTTAAATATTAAAGCATCATGAAGTTATTAACTGTTCAAATCCCTACTTGATTTATCAATTCTAATCTTTCTTCACAATAAAAAAAGGTTGAAATAAACATGATGAAGTAGTCACCTTTAAATTTTCCTTATTTTTGTTATTATAAAAATAATTGCTAATCTTAGATTCGCAATTAAAACCATATTGCATTATTATCTATTATATATATAGTGTAGTATGCTAATCATTAAATTTTCAATTAAAAAATAAATTAAGAGCGGCATTATAAAATTAGCATCCCGAAACCTCGGGATTTCTAATTCGTAATTCTTAACTCTTAATTCTTAATTATATAAATG